>JABTUS010000003.1:300000-446570 GCA_015075305.1 Opitutaceae bacterium
GGCGTTTGCGCCGAGAATCGGAAGGTACTTCACGCGCGCGCCGGTCCGCTCCGCGATCATCTGCCAGGGCACCAGGTTTGAGTGATGCTCCATTTCCGTCAGCAGGATGACATCGTCCTTTTTCAGGTTGGCCGCCCCCCAGCTTTGCGCGACCAGGTTGATGGATTCGGTCGTGCCGCGCGTGAAGATGATCTCGGCGGGATCCGCGGCGTTGACGAACCGGGCGGCCCGCGTGCGCGCCGCCTCATAGCCGTCGGTTGCGCGCATGGAGAGCGCGTGCAGGCCGCGGTGGACGTTGGAGTTGTCCTTCTCGTAGTAGGCCGTGAGTGCGTCGATCACGGCGCGCGGCTTGTGGGTGGTCGCCGCGTTGTCCAGGTAGACAAGCGCGCGCCCGCCAACGGACTGGTGCAGTGTGGGAAACTCGGAACGAAGATCGCGACCGCCTAGCATGGTCGTCCAATTAACTACACTCCCCGAGTTCTGTCACGCCGGAGTTTGATTTTCTCCCCTGCTAGCATCTGGCCGTCCGGCGCCTACGTGTAGAAATAGCGAACGAGGTGGAAGAACAGCGGGGCGGCGAAGCAGAGTGAGTCGATGCGGTCGAGCATGCCGCCGTGGCCCTCGATCATCGCGCCGAAGTCTTTTACTCCGCGGTCGCGCTTGATCGCCGACATCACGAGGCCGCCGCTGAAGCCCATGAGGCAGATGGCCAGCGCCATGAGCGCGGCCTCCCAGGGCCTGAAGGGCGTGATCCACCAGAGGGCGGTGCCCAGCAGAACCGCCGAGGCGATGCCGCCGGCGAAACCCTCGACGGTCTTGCTCGGGCTGACGAGGGGGGCGATCTTGTGTTTTCCAAGGGTCTTGCCCCAGGCGTACTGGAGGACATCGCTCATCTGCACGACGCAGACGAGGAAACAGAGCAGCTTGGCGTTCTGTCCCTCGAATCCGGGGATGCGCAGGGTGAGCAGCGCCGGTGCGTAGCTGACAAAATAAACGCACACGATCAGCCCCCACTGCATTCGCGCGCTGCGGGCGAGGAAGTCCGTGGTTTCGCCCGCGATCGCGCAGCGGATCGGAATCCACAGCGAGGCGTAGACCGGGATCAGGATGCTGAAGAGTCCGTACCAGTCGGTCCAGATGAAGTAGTAGTGGACCGGCAGTATGATGAAGAACAGCCAGAGGAGCACGCGGTGGTCGCCGCGCCGCGTGGGGGCGAGTGTGACGAACTCGCGGAGGGCGAGAAAGGACATTGCCGCGAAGAGCAGCGTCGATCCGAGGCGGCCGGAGGCCACGGCGGCGGCGAAGAAGGCGACCATCACCCACCAGGCGCGGATGCGGGCGTTGAGGTTTCGAACGACGGCGCGCGCATTGTCGGACGAGACCCTGCGCGAGAGGATCCAGCCGATGAGCGACGCGATGAGCAGGAAGCCGATCAGTCCCTCGAAAAACCAGCGCGCGTGCGCGTCGTGGATCAGGTTCATGGTGGAAGGCGCGTCACGGATGCTCACGCAGCGCCATCACGGCGAGCCGTGCGCGTTCGGAAAAGGCGTCCTTGGTTTCCGCCCTGATCCGAGGCAGGGCGGGGCCGAAGGTGACGGAGCAGATCAGCGGGATGGGGAGCAGTTCACCCTTGGGGAGGACGCGGTTGAGGTTGTCGATCAGGACCGGAACCAGCTCCGCCTCCGGGTGCTGTTCGGCGAGATGAAAGAGACCGCCCTTGAAGGGCTCGGGGTCGGGACCGCTGGAGCGGGTTCCCTCGGGAAAGATGATCAGGGAGTCGCCCGCGGCGAGGACCTCGCCCAGGTCGCGCACGGGGTTGTTGGTGCGCGTGACATGTTTGCGCTCGATGAGCACCACGTTGAACACCGCGTTCGACGCGAGCCAGCGCCGCAGGGGGCCGCCGGACCAGTAGTCGCGGGCGGCGGCGGCGCGCGTCCGTGCCTGCACGCTCCGGGGAAGCACTGACCACAGCACGACGAAGTCGAGATGGCTGGAGTGGTTGGCAAAAAAAATGCGCGGTCCTGCGGCGTCGAACGCGCCCGGGATCCAGCGGCCGCGTGCGCCGGTGAAGAGACGGACCAGCGAACTGAGAAACGATGCGATCATCGGGCGTGCAGCGCGCGGGCGATGCGCCTCAGCCGGCGGATGAAGGTCACGGCAGCGCCAGCGATGATGAAGGCGAGCCCATAGACGAGGATCAGGCGGCGCTCGCCCAGGAGCGACTCTCCGGCGGCGGCCAGCGAAAACACGGTGAGGAAGAACATGCGGTGCTGCTTGGCCATGGGTCCGCGGAAGTCCTGGGGAAAACCCAGGCTGCCGCCGAGCAGGCGAACATAGGCGGTGGAGACCGCGAGGACCGCGGCCAGCCATCCCAGAGTTGCGCCGTAGGCCGCCATGGATGCGTACCCGGCGCCGATCAGGAAGGCGGAGTCCTCGAGCCGGTCCGGCACCTCGTTGAAAAGGTCGCCGGTCTTTGATTTCAGGCCGCATTCGACGGCGATCAGGCCGTCGATCATGTTGCACAGGAGGCGGAGCTGGATGCTGATTGCGGCGGCGACCAGGAGGATCGCGCGTGTGGAGCCCGTGTGGGTGCCGGCGAAGAAAAACGCGACGCCTCCGGCGACGGCGATGAATATGCCCGCGACCGACACCCCGTTTGGAGTAACGCCGATTCCGGCGAGTGATCGGGCGAGGGCACCGGCCCAAGGCGCGGAGCGTGTCTTGAGGGGGCGTCGATTCATCGCTTCCATGACTGATGCAGTGGAGCGGCAATCAGACGGTGATTCAAGATGTTCGGCGCGGCTTCGAAACGGCAGCCGGCTTGCCTGCTATTTTTTCGGCTGTTTGTCCGCGTAACGCGCAATCGCGGTGATCGTATAGCTGTCCTCGGAGTTGCCGATCTTGACCTTGACGTGGTCGCCGGTGCGCTTGGAAAGCAGCGCCAGCCCGAGCGGGGTCTTGTAGGCGATGACGTGATTCTCGGGATCGCTGTCCCAGGCGCCCAGGATCGTGTAGCGGGTGGAGTGCCCCGTGGTCTGGCTCTTCACGTCAACGATCGAGCCGACGCTGACCTGGTCGGCATTGGCGTCCTTGAAATCGGTGATGCGCGCGCGCTCGAGGTCGCGCTCGAGGAGGGACTTCTGCGCCATGAGAACCTGCTGGTCCTGCTTGGCCATCTTGTACTCGGAATTTTCCTTCAAGTCACCGTGCTCGCGGGCGGCGGCGATGGCCTTGGAGTTCTCGGGGATCTTGCGGGAAACGATCGTCTCGTACTCCTCGCGCTTGCGCTCATAGCTGTCGCGCGAGACCAGCAGCTGCTCCTCGCGGCCCTCGGCCTCGGAGGCTACGAGCGACTGGATGCTCGGGAAGATCTTGATGAAGCGGGCGAGGAGCGACTTCTTGGTGAGCTCCTCGAAGCCCTGGTTGAGCATCAGGGTGTTTGCGAGATCGCGGGCGGTCTCGGGATCGGCGGTGGAGAGAAGATCGCCGATCAACTCGGCGTCGTCGCTGAGGATGTCGCCGAGGGGAATGCGGCGCGCGGAGGCGGACTGGAGCGCCTCGTAGTCGATCGCGAAGAAAATGGCGTTCAGCAGGCGCGGCGTGATCATGTCATGGAGCAGCCGCGCAAACTTCTTCGAGTGGCGGTTCTTGACGATCCAGAGGAGGACAGGCGCGCGCAGGTTCTGCTCAGTCTGCCAGCGCTTGAGGACGGCGGCGAGCTCATCGGTGTGGCCGTGCTCGACGAGGAAATTGATGCACTCCGTCGTGAACTTTCCCTGGGAGGTCTTCAGCAGGGCGAAAACGAGGTCGCGGGACTCAATCGGATGCGTTTCCTGAACGAGTTCGAGAAAACGGCTCTGGAAGTGAACCGGGATCTTTTCCGCGATCGCCGGCAGGTCGCGGGTGTTGGCGATCAATTCGGCCTGCGAAGGCTCGAGCGTGGCGGGATCGACCTTGGCCAGACGGGCCAGGTCGTCGCGCACCGCGGCGCCGTAGAGACGGCTGGCGGCGTCGAGCTGGTTGGAGTCCTTCACGGACTCTGTGACACCGGCAAGAATGGAGGAGAGGTCGGTCTTGGACTCGCCCTTCTCAGCGGCGCTCACGAGCTCCTCCGCGAGATGGATGCGCCGGCGGGCGGAGCGGGTCGCGCTGAAGCTTTCAAGAATCTCGTCCTCGGCGGAAACGGGGATTTCGCGCAGGACATAGCATTCCGTCTTCTTAACGGGAATCGCGATGCGCGGATCCTTGGCGATGGCCTTTTTTGCACCGGACCACCAGCGCTTGAATTTGTCCTCGCCGACCGCCTGGGCCAGGGTCAGTTCGAGATCGATCGCTGTGGTCGCGTTGTTGGGATAGGCCTGCAGGGATTCGACGATGAGCTGGGCCGGATCGTTCGCGATCAGTTCGGCGATATGACCGGCATCGGTTTCCTTGCGGACAAGCAGGTGTTTCGCGGGAAGAACCTCCATCGTCGTCAGGCAGAAGGCGGGATCCATCGGATGGGCCTTCTTGTTGGCGAAATCGATGATCAGCTTCTGGTTGCCCTCATCGTAGCGCTGGATCTGGCCGAATCCCCAGCTCCGATGGATCACATAGGCCCCTGGTTCCATTGTTTCCAGTTTGGCTTTGGCCGCCTTTAGTGACGGATTCTTGGCGACGAGCACGTTGACTGCCTCTGTGTTCATAAGCGGAAAGATTTACGTTCAGGACCTGAAAGAAAATCGTACCACGGCGGGTGATGTCAATCAGGCGGTGCTGGCGAAAGGTTTTCCCAACTGGTATTAGGCCTTGGCAATGGCGCGAACTCGGTCACCCTCCGGGCCGCGCATGTCGGATGGCTTCGAAGCTCCCCTCAACGCCGTACAATCATCGTCGTTTCCTTCCTGGGCCACCGCGGCCCGGCTGCTTGTGCGCTGGATGGAGCATCATGAACGTGCCGACGGTTTGCTCGAAAGCCTGCCGCGCGCGGCGTCGAAGGCGGATCGCCGCCGCGTGCAGCATCTGCTTTTCGGCGCATTGAGGCATCTCGGCCGGCTGGACGCCCAGATCGCGCGGTGGGTGCATCGCAGGCCGCGCGCGCGACTCCGGGCTGTGCTGCTGCTTGCGGGATTCGAGCTGATCGAAGGAGGCGGCCCGGGTCATGCGGCGCTTGTGGTGCATCATGCGGTGGAGCAGGCGAAGCGGCTGGCGAGTCCGGCCGAGGCGCGCCTTGTCAACGCGGTGGTGCGCAGGCTGGCGGGCTCGCTTCCCGCTCAATCGTCGCCGCCACCCGGTGCGCCGGCCGAGGAACTGGCCGAATATTTTTCGCATCCGATCTGGATGGTGAGGCGCTGGCTTGGTGCGTTCGACGCGGGCGCAACCCATGCGCTGCTTCGGCACAACCAGACACCCGCGTCGCTGCATGCGCGCTGGCGGGCCGCCGGCGAGGCTGTTCCTTCCTGGCTCACGCCGCTGGAGGTGGCTGATTTCCATGAGGTGGCGCCGGGTCACTGGAATGAGATCGAGCATGAACTTTCCGCGGGGCGCCTCTACATCCAGGATCCTTCCACCCGCTTCCCGGTGGACCTGCTTGCCCCGCAGCCGGGCGAAACGCTGCTCGACCTCTGCGCCGCGCCGGGAGGAAAATCCCTGCAGATTGCGGATCGCCTGTCCGCCGGCCGCATTGTCGCGTGGGATCTCCCGGGCGCGCGCATTGACCGGCTGAAGGAGAATCTGGGGCGCATTCGCGGTGTGGATGCCTCGTTGATCGAGGGAAACCTGCTGGAGTCGCCGGAGCACGTGCTCGCCGCGAGCCACCTGCCCTTGCAGTTTCCCGGCGTGCTGATCGACGTGCCGTGCTCGAACACGGGTGTGATGCGCCATCGCGTGGATGTGCGCTGGAGACTGCGCGAGGGCGACTTCGCCCAGCACGCCCGGCAGCAGTCATCCCTCCTTGCCGCAGCGGCGGCGCGCGTTGCTCCAGGCGGACGGCTGGTCTATTCAACCTGCAGCATCGACAGCGAAGAGAATGAGCGGGTCGTGCAGGCCTTCATCGATGAACGAAGGGGCGCGTGGTCGCTCGAGGCGCACAGCATTTCGAGGCCATGGGAGAGCGGTCACGACGGTGCGGCGGCGTTTCGACTGCGCCGCAGTGCGGGCTGATCCACGGGCGGCCGCGGCGCGACTACGGAACCAGCGGATAGACCCGGACGGCGAGGGTGGTTTCCACAACGCCGTTGAGAAATGTGAAATCCATTGACCCGGCGTCGGCGACGCAGGTTTCGAAACGTTGTAGTGACCACTCGGAAACAGGGACGCCGTCGATGCGGATCACCAGGTCGCCGGCTGTGACGCCCGCGCTCTCCGCGGGCGATCCCGGAATCACGGCCGCCACCTTCCAGTAGGCGGGAGTGCGGTTGAAGCTCATGCCTGTGCTCCGCTGGGGCGGCGGGGTGAAGGGGGCCGATGATTCCCGAAAGAATGAAACGTCTCCGCGAACCTGATCGAAGGACACGACGAAATTCCTGAGAATTGCACCGCCGATCGAGGAGAGCTCATCGGTGAGGTCGATGATGGGGCGCTTCAGCTCATAGACTCCAAGCCGCAGCGTGCCGGCCAGGCGCCCGATGCTCTGGGGACGCTCGCCGGTCAAGGTCGTGATGATGCCGCCCGGCACGGGACCGTAGGTGAAGGTTGTCTTGAGACCGACCGTGTTGAGGTGCAGCCCGCCGTCGCTGCCGGAATCGATCAGCGCCACGAGGGTCTGGCCGTCGAGGGTGATCGGAATCAGCGGTGTCTTCGTGACCGTGTCGAAATCGATCCGGGATCCCGGGCGCAGTGTTGCCGCGCCGCCGGTTGGTGAAAGCAGGATTCTGTTGTGCGGATAGTCGAGCGTGAGAATCGTCTGCCGGAAGATTGGAAATCCGAGTACGCCGTCGATCTTCTCACCGAAGTGGGCGGAAAGCCCGCTGAAGTCGTACACGAGTGCGGGCACGCGGTCGAACTGGGCGTCGCCCAGGATGATGCGTTTCACACTGACGGCCCTGAGCGTGGCGTTCTCACCGGAGGCGGAGCGCACGTTCACCTGCGGCAGGGTGGCGGCGGGTGCGGCGATTCCGAAGCGTTCGGCGAACTCGGGCGAAACGACGGTGACGGATGATCCGGTGTCGACGAGGAAACGCCAGGTTTCGTTCCTGCCGGGGTTGACCTCGACGATGAGGACATTGGTCACGATGCGCGCCGGAATGGAGACCAGCGGGGAAGCGAGCTTCGTTCGACCGGGAGTCGGATCCTGACGGAGGAGCGTGCAGCCTGAAAGCAGGGCGCACAGGCAAAGGATTGCCGCTGGGAAAGCCGGGAAGTGCAGAGGCCTGCGGCCTTCTTTGGGCGAGCGCGGGGCTGCGTGGTGCGGCGGGATGCAGCAACGGAAGGGCCGTGGCCGGGAGACCGCGGCGGTGACTGCGGCGTTGCCTTCCATCCTATCTCACGGGTGGACGCAGCGCGCGGCTCGCGCCCCAGCCGGTCAGGGCCAGCAGCGCGCCGGCGATGTAGAGCATGCGCGCTCCCGCGGTCCAGAAAACGATGCCGGCGGCGACCGGAGTGATTGCGCGAGAGAGAGAGCCCAGCGATCTGAAAAGGCCGAGCACCTTGCCCTGCTCATCCTCAGCGGCGTAGAGCGAGATCAGCCCGGTGGACGACGGGTTGACGAGTCCGCTGCCGAAGGCGAGCAGCGCCACGCCCGCATACAGCCATGCGGCCGTCGGCGCGAATGCCATGACCAGGAGTCCGATGAGCGACGCGACGAGTCCCAGTTTCAGCACATGGGTTTCGGATGTGCGCGCGAGGAGCCTGCGCACAATCATGCCCTGGGTGATGATCGAGCAGAAGCCGAGGAAGACCATCAGTATTCCGTTTTCGCGCGCCGTATAGCCGAAGCGTTCGGCGGCCAGGAAGGTCAGCGACGATTCCATGGCGACGAAGGCCACGGAAAAGATGAAGGCCACGAGGTTGATCCGCCGCACCTGTGGATTGGGCAGCCCCAGGAGGGATCGCAGCGGGTTGCGCAGACGCGTCTGCTTCTGTTTCCCGCGCGATTCGGGTGGCAGCGATTCGTGAAAGGCGCGGCCGATCCAAACGAGATTGATGAAGCCGAGTGCGGTGGCGATCAGGGCGGGGAAGGAGAAAGGATTTATGCCCCAGGCGGACAGGGACGGGTGCAGTTTCTCCAGATTGACCGCGACCGAAAACGCGCCGATGAGCGGTCCGGTTATCAGGCCAAGACCGAAGGCGGCGCCGACCAGGCCCATGGCCTTGGAGCGTTCCTGGCGGGTTGTGACATCGGCGACGGCGGCGGTCGCGACGGAAAGATTTCCCCCGAACGCTCCGGCGACGATCCGCGAGAGGACAAACAACCAGAACGATCCGCTCACCACCCAGAGTGCGTAGCTCAGCGTGGTCCCTGCGACGGTGAAAAGCAGCACCGGCCTGCGGCCGTGCCGGTCCGACAGGGCTCCCCAGAAGGGCGCAAAGAGGAACTGAAGCAGGGAGAACAACGAGCTGATGATGCCGCCGAAGAGCACATCGGGCAGGTGAGTCTCGTTGCCGAGAGCACGCGCGACCGTGTTCAGTCCTTCGAGCAGCGCCGCGAGAAGGCCGCTCTGCCCGTCGACCGTGAGGTAGTAGCGCAGCAGGTCCGGCGCGAGCGGGAACGCGATCGAGAATCCGATCAGGTCGATGTACAGCGTGAGGAAGATCACCCCCAGGGAGACCGGGCGGCGAGGAGAGAGGACGGCTGTTGACACGGAAGGGCGAGCAGAACGATTTTGCCGCGGGTCGCCAAGCGACAATCCCGCGGTTGCTCACAAATCGCGATCCATCATCCATTCATCCCAAGGGATGCGCACGCGTTGCGATAGCTGTCTACACACGCTGAATGGCGCATTCGGTTGTGAAGAGGTTGCGTTCGCGGAAGGCGGCTGGGGAGTCCCGGAGCAGCCAGCCGCGCGCCCAGGGAAAGGGGAGGGGCGAACCATGGCCGGTCGAGGCGGCGTTTCCTGGGTGGCATCGCATGGCGAATGCGGGCGGGTTGTGGGAATACAAGCGTGCCTGAAAAACGACCGGGTTCTTTGCCGCCGCTTCTAAAAACTACGACCATGACACCATATCTGCGGTTAATTTCTTTCGAACGATTTCGTGGATGCGTGACGAACAACAATCAAGGTTTGGCATCATCCCTGGTCAGTGCGACTTCCTCGCGCGTGCGGTTGAGCCCCGCACGATGAGCCGTCCGGGGACCGTCACATTCAGGAGGCGTCGCGGAAGCGACTCACCAGGCTTCGCGGCAATCATCCTAAACAGCAGATTGACACTTTCCCTGGCCATCACGCTTCTGTCGTTTTCGATGGTCGTAAGTGGCGGGGTCAGCATGCGTCCCTGGGCACTGTCCCCCATGCCGATGATGGAGATGTCTCTTGGCACCTGAAGGCCGCTGGCGCGAATCTCTTCGATCGCACCTATGGCGATCTGGTCCGTCGCCGCAAAGACCGCCGTGGGGCGCGGACGCAGCTTCAAAAGCTCCCTCATTGCGCCGGCACCGGACTGCATGCTCCAGTCCGTCACGCGGACCAGCGTCGAATCGACGTTCAGGCCCGATTGCGCGAGGCCGCGGCAGTATCCAGCGTACCTGCCTCCCCGGCCAAGTGTTGGCGCGGGCCCGGCGAGGTGGGCTATGCGCCTGTGGCCGAGGTGCGCAAGGTGGAGCACCGCTTCCGCGGCCACCTTCTCGTCGTCTCCGTAGAGGTGGGGCACTGCAACACCGGGAGAGAACTCCGAGGCGATCACGAATGGTATCTTGTCCCGACGAAGCGCCAGGTAGTGCATTTCGTTCGCCGTGTAGTCCACGGGTGAAACAATTACACCGGCCACGCGCATGGCGACGGCCATCTGGAGGCACTCCTCCTCGACGGCGGGATTGTCGTGGGTGTTGAAAACCAGGGTAGCATAACCGCGCGCGCGGAGCAGATCCGCGGTGATTGCAACCCGGTGTGACACCGGATCGATCGTCAGGTCGCTGACCACGACAGCCATCATGCGGGCGCGACCGGTGAACACCGCCTCCACAAGACGGTTTGGGCGGTAGCTGTGCGCCGATGCAAGAGCCTTGATCTGCGCGCGAGTTTCAGAGTGCACCCTGGGATCGTCGCGCAATCCGCGGGAGACGGTTGTCGCGGAGACTCCGCAGAGCTTTGCGAGTTGACGGAGCGAAATCATGCAATGGCTGGCTGGACTCGTTTCATCCAAGAATCCTCAGACAGGAGCGTGAGTTGAGCAGGTTTCGGAACGCAATCCATCCCTAACACAGGATCGCGCCGAAAATTTGGTTTTGACAGAAAAAATGCGACGTGTTGCATTCCAGTAAATCCAAACCCTGTGGAATTCCCCGAAGGACATGAAAATTGGGTTGTTATCTCCTGGTCCCGAACGCTGCTGGAGGGCTCGAGGAACGCAACACCCGCAGGCAGGGGCCGGAAATGTCTCTGCGCCGATCGGATCCCAGCTTGACCGAGGCGGGTTGCAAACACACGTGAACGCATGACTGCTGATCCCATACGATGTGCCATAGTGGGCCTTGGGCAGGGCCTGGAGAACGCCTACGTGGCGATGAACCACCCGCGCTTCGACCTTCGCGTCGTCTGCGATCTGAATCGCGAACCCTACCGGTGGATGATCGGTGAGACCCGCATGGAGGACTCCGGGCATGAATATGCGACCCATTCGCGCGTGGTCGATTTTGTGAAGCTGCTGAGGGAGCATCCGAGGGTTCGGCAGGTGGATTACACCGCGGATTTCCCAGGACTGCTCCGGCGGAAGGACGTCGAGGCTGTTCTCCTCGTGGTTCCTGGAAATCTCCATGAATCGTTCACGCGCGAGGCGCTTGCGGCGGGAAAATTCGTCCTCTGCACGAAGCCGATGGCGGACACGCTCGCATCGGCCCGTCGAATGCTTGAAATGGCTGAGTTGCATCCGGGACGCTACATGTGCGGTTTTCCCTTTCCATTCAGCGCCTGGGCGCGCAGCGCGCTCGAGGTCATTTCCAGTGGTGAGATTGGAGCGCCGCGTTTGATTCGTTTCGACTACCATCGCAAACCCTTCCGGCCGCATTTTCGCTTCAAGCCGCCCGCTGGCGGAACCGTGGTTGAGGAAGGCTGCCACTGGCTGGACCTGTTCTACCAGTTTGCCGGCCAGCCGGGATGGCGCCGCGTCACCGGCCTGAGTGGTTTGAATGTGAATGGAGCCATCCAAAACATCGAGGACAACGGAGCCTTGGTCATTGACTACGAGAATGGCGTGCGAGCGACCCATGCGTTTTCATACTTTGAGCCGCAGGGTCATCGCCATCGCTTGGAGATTTCAGGCGATCGAGGCTCGATTGAATGGAGAGACGGGGACATGCACGTCACCTCCGATCTCGGCCATCGCGCCATTCCCATGGCCTTGACGCCGACACTTCCGAAGCTCAATCACCCGGGTTACTATGAGATGCACGATGCCTTCGCCGCCATGGTGCGTGAAGGGCGCCGGCCCTTGAGTCATGCGCGCGCCGCCTACGAGAACATGCTCACAGCCTGTGCGGCGCAGCAGGCCATCGAAACCGGGGAGACCGTTCATCGAGCGGCGTTTGAGGCGGCGCACGTCGGGCAGATGGGAGACTGACCACCATTGGAGCGAAATGCCGGCTCAACCGCTCAATGTACTGCACCTGATTGCCGACCAGCATCACGCCGGTCTCATGGGATGCGCCGGGCATCGGCAGGCCAACACCCCGCACTTGGATCGGCTGGCTCGTGAAGGGGTTCGATTTACTGCGGCCTATTGCCAGAATCCAATCTGCTCGCCAAGCCGCCTCTCCATTCTCAGCGGGCAATATTGCAGCAATCACGGATACTATGGCCTTTGCGGGCCGGCGCCGACTCAGCTTCCGAGCGTATTCGGCCATTTCCGCGCCCATGGCTACCGGACTGCTGCGATTGGAAAGCTCCATCTTCCTCATGCACCGCGCAATTGGGCGGCGCATGATCTCGATCTGTTCGCGGATGTCTATGAGACCATCGAAGGTGAGATGGGCCGTTCAGAGTTTTTCGATGGACTCGCGCGCGATGGCCTGCGGGAGCTCGAGGACAGCTGGTTCATGCCGGATGGACATGGCGGCATCTACATTCCCTGGGACGCACGCCCGTCCCGGCTGCCGTATGAGCGCAATGTCGAAAGCTGGTGCGTGGATCAGGCGAACACATTCATCGATACCTGCCGGGCCTCGCATGAGCCGTTCTTCATGCAGGTCGCCTTTGCACGACCGCATCACACGATCGCACCGGACCAGCGTTTCTGGAATCTCTATCCCGAGGATCTCGATCTGCCCCCAACGATCGATCAGGATCCGTCCCACCGACCGCCGCATTTCCAGGCAGCGTGGAAGGAGTTCAGGGAAACGCACTGGCATTTCGGCCCGCCGTTCGATTTTCGATCCGGCGCGCGCCGACAATGGCGTGGCACGCTTGCCTGCATTTCGCAGGTCGATGATGCGGTCGGCCGCATCATCGCGCATCTGGACGTCTCCGGCCAGCTCGAGAATACGATCATCATCTACGGATCCGACCATGGCTGTTACCACGGCATTCATGGCATTGTGGAAAAGGCGCCAGGGATCTGTTCCGACGCGGTGTGCCGCGTCCCGTTTGTCTGGCGCGTGCCCGGTGTCGCATCCCGCGTCTCCGACGCACTGGTCGAGAACATCGATATCGCGCCTACGGTTTCAGCGCTCTGCGGCCTGCCGGCGATGGAAACGGTCTGCGGCCAGGATCTTTCCGCCCTGCTCTCCGGTCGTGTTGAATCCGTTCGCGAGATGGCGGTGACGGAAAACGTCTGGAGCAAGGCGGTTCGCTGGGGTCGATGGCGTTTCGTCCATTATCAGCCTGAGATGTTCCCCGGACAGGATATCGGTGAGCTCTATGATCTGGAGGGCGACTCGGACGAAACGTGCAATCTCTACGCAGACCCCGCGCATCAGGACACCGTGCACACCCTGCGCCGTCTGCTCTGCGAATGGCTGATCAGGGTGCAGCGCCCCGCAACCGTGCTGCCCCGGATGCCCGTGCAGCCGATGCTGGGCCGAAGAAATTACACGATCGCCGGGGATGGCCGCGAACCGAGATCGCTGGGAGCGAATGCGCGTCATGCCGCCCGAAAGCTCAATTACCTTTGAAGCACTTTGACTTCAGATCCGCCTTCCACCATGGAAACGAGATCACGCGGCATGTCTCAGGGAGACGACGACACTTCGGCGGCCCCGGTGTCTCGGACAACGGCATCCGCACTCTCAACCCGAACCTGTCTCGGCTATGGGATCGGCGGCGTCCTTGACCAGTGGGGCAACTATGGCATCAAGGGCACGGCGAACCAGATGCTCAATCTGATCGCGGGCATGAATCCCGCGGTTGTCAGTGTGGTTTTTGCACTGGCACGAGTCTATGATGCGGTCGTTGATCCCTATGTCGGGTATCTCTCTGATCGCAGCCAGTCACGCTGGGGTCGTCGCCGGCCCTTTGTGCTCACCGGTGGGCTCGCCTGCGCCATGGTGTTTCCGTTCCTTTGGTGGATGCCTGAAGCGCTGGGGAAAACCGGGCAGGTGGTGTGGATCGCGATCGTCGTGATGCTGTTCTACACGGCGTTCGCGGCCTATTCGGTGCCGTTTCGCGCAATGGGTTATGAAATCGCCGCGCGATCGCAGGACAAGACCCGGCTCATTGGGTACAGGCAGATGTTCGCTGTCGTGTCGGTATTGATGATGTGGTGGGTGTTCCCGCTCGCTCAGACAGGCTGGCTCGGTACACCCCGCGAAAGCGTGCCTTGGATTGCCCTGTCCGTTGCCCTGATCCTGGCGACCGCCTGCCTCGGTCCCGCGTTTTTCACAAACGAGGATCACCGCTTGGAGCAGGCAAAAAGCGCAGGCAGGACGAGCCTGCTGGCCAGCGCAGCGGCGTCGTTCGCGAATCCGCAGTGTCTTCGCATTGTGCTGTCTGCGGGTGTGTCCGGCATTGGATACACGCTGGCCGCCGCCATGTCGTCATATATCACGATCTACTACACATGCAGTGGTGATGCGAGGCGTGCGGCTCCCTACATCGCCGGCTATGGCGCGGTCGCCACACTCATGGCGTTGATCAGCCCGCAGGCAGTGACAGCGATGGCGCGCGGCCTGGGCAAGGTCCCGCTCCTGCGCCTCTGTCTCTGGGTGAACCTTGGCGGCAGTGTGATGAAATGGTACCTGTTCAACGATGTCCGGCCCTGGCTGCAGGTTCTCACGCCTTTGGTGACGATGCCGTCAGCGGTTGGGATTACAATGATGCAGGAGTCCCTGCTCGGCGACGTTGCGGACTGCGAACGCCATGCCACGGGACGGAGACTGGAGGGCGCATTCGCCGCCAGTTACGGCTGGATGACCAAGGCCTGCTCCTCCCTGGCGTTCGGCCTCTCCGGTTTCGCCATAGTCTGGACCGGCTTTGACGTGGCGTTTGGTGCGAACCAACCTCCCTCCACCATGTTCTGGATGCGGGTTTGTTTTGTCGTGTTCCCCGCGGCGGGCGTCTTGGTGGCGTATCTGCTGGTAAGGCGGCTTCCAATCACCTCCGGGCTGATGGACCGAATCAACCGCGAACTGGCTGGGCACCACTGACTCCCATGCATCTGGAATGGGTAGCGCACATTGGGATTGACAATCAAATGTTACATGTCGCATTTTACGCCGGCGCGCGTGATTTAATCATTGTTGTTCCTCGTGAAAACTGAAGGTGCGTTCTCTCTGACCCCATGAAAACAAAACAAACCGCCTGGTGTCTCGTCATGGCATTTGTCGCCGTTCCGCTGGCTTCCGTCCGGACGTTCGCGGCATCCGAGACCTCCACTTCCACGGAAGAACCGGAGGTCATACTTTCACCCTTCTCCGTGCAGTCGACCCGCGACTACGGCTACATTTCAACCAACAGTCAGTCCGGAGGACGACTTTCCACGAAGCTCAGGAACACTCCGGTGTCCATTTCCGTGCTCAACAGCGAACTGCTTTCCGACCTCGGGGCGTTCGACCTTCAGGATGCGCTGAAATGGGCCCCGAACTCGTATGCCGCAACCGAAAGCGATGTAAACCCCGAGGGAGGCGGGCAGGTGACAAACGGATTTTCCGAAACCGGATTTGGAGGGACGAGCGTGCGGGTGCGCGGGATCCGGCAGGCCACCCTTGCACGCAACTACTTCTACTCGGTGATCACCTCGGACACCTACAACACGGAGCGCCTCGATGTTTCCCGGGGACCCAATGCACTCGTCTTTGGCGATGCGTCCCTCGGAGGCATCGTCAATGTCTCGACGAAACGCGCCCAGGACTGGGATTTTTCACGCGCGCAGCTCCAGATGTCCAGCTACGGCGGGCAGGGCCGCCTCGTACTTGATGTGAACCGCGCCGTCAGCCAGTCCCTTGCGGTTCGCATCACCGCACTCCGCCAGCGGCTCGACGGATGGCGCGACTATCTTACGAATGATCGCGACGGCCTCTATGGCACCATGACATGGAGGCCGTCTGCGAACACGCAGATTCGCATCGAGGGTGAATGGGGGCGGCGCGACGCGCTCAATCCCACCGTTTTTGTGAAGGAGAACGCCTCGGCATGGAATCACACAGCCACCCAGGACACAGTGGGGCAGAAGATCGTGCCAGGCACGGGTCTGGTCGCCGCAACCGGGGTTCAACTCGATCTCTCACATTTGAGCCTTGGGGTGACGCCATTGACCGGGCTCGCGCTCACGGACTCAACCTATGCCTCCCCGATCACACCGTTCCTTTCGAGTTTCTACACGACGCTGGCTCCGGCGCCGGTCGACGAGCCGGCAAAGCTCGATGGGAAGCCGACGGCCTTCGTCACGCCGCGGTTCAGCTACGCCGTGCGTAACATAGGCACGCGCCTGCGCGATCAGTTCAGCGCGGTGAGCGCCTATCTCGAGCAGCAGGTCGGGGACAGCCTCTTTTTCGAAGTCGCGGGCAGCGTGCAGCACGACAAGGCCGATGTTTTCCTTCCCTTCACGAACCGGTTGTTCTTTGACGTGAACCGGGTGCTTCCGACGGGCGTGACCCTGAACGGCAGCAACCTGAACCCCGATTTTCTGACTCCGTTCACTCTCGAGCAGGTTCGTGATCAGGCCAACCTTGGCCGCAGCGTCGAAGCGCGCGCTTCAGGGGTGTATGAATGGAAAAGTCCCTGGTTCCGACAGCAGATTGGCCTGATGGGAAGCTTTCGCCGCACCGACAGCGACGTGCGCTATTTCAAGCTTGTCCGCACAAACGGCACAAACCCTGATCTCACGGACATCTCCAACACGGTGTCGGTCAAGGCACCCCTGACGCAACGAAGCCTGAGCTGGCTGGATTTTGAACCCGGCCGCTCCTACACTTTCAATGGGTCGGATTTGGCGTTTGAGAACTACGCCTATCCGGGTCAGGCGCTGCCACGGGCCAATGATTCGGAGGTCGACTCGATTCAGATTTCAGCGGCGGGCGACTGGCTGCCCAGCAGCCGCATTCACTCGATCGCCGGAGTGCGCCGCGACTACTACACCGGGCGCCGGTATCAAACCGCGCAGATTGATCCTGTTTCAAAACGCGTGCTTTCGATCAGCCGCACCTCGCGTTCGCGCGAGACACTGACATCACCCTCGGTTGGAGCGGTCTTTGACGTGCTGCGCAATGTCGGCCTCTATGCCAACTCGAGCAAGACGTTCGCCGTCAACAGCGGCGCCGCACCCACCTTCACCGGTGAGCCGATTCCAACACGGATAGGAAGCGGCATCGATGCCGGATTGAAGTTTTCCCTCATGGAGGGTCGGATCAGTGGATCAGTCGCATACTACAAGACGAAGGAGATCAACAACGTCGTCACGAGCCCGATCGGGAACATCAACAGGATTCTCAGTACAATCTATCCGGTCAACCCGCCGCAATTCGGAAGCACCGCGGACTCCCAGACCGCAACCGCGACCGGCCTGGAGATGGAGGTTCTGGCCAATCTCACGCGCAACTGGACGCTCCTGGTCAACGCGGGCCGCCCCAAGTCTGAACTGCGCAATGGCGTGCCATACACCAGGAAATACGTCGCGGACAATCGTGCTGATTGGATTGCAAAGGCGGCCGCCATAGGCGGCAAGGCGCCCGCCACAGTCGCCACAAGCCTGGTGGCGCAGGACAACTTCATCGCCGGCTTTCGCGATGGCGCCCAGGTATCGAGCGTTCGGGACTACACCGCGAACGTCTTCACGCGATATCGTTTTTCAACCGGCCCCGCCAAGGGTGCCTTTGTGGGAATCGGCGCAAACTTCTACGGGCAGAGCTACCTCGGCTACAATAATGTGCTTCAGCGCGATGTATTTGGCGGCGCGTTCCACCTGTATAGCGCGCTTGCCGGGTATTCGAGGAAGTTTCATGGCGTAGACACGACGCTTCAGGTCAACGTGAGCAACCTCCTGAACGACTCGAATTTCTCCGCTGTTGGCGGCTTTCTGGCCAACGGGATGCCCAACAGTTTTCGTGTATCGGCCCCGCGCGAGCTTCGGGCGTCCGCAACAATAAAGTTCTGAGGCTCAAGCTCCCAGTGGCCGCGACACCCGTGACATGAAATCATCACCCTGGCACCAGCTTTGCTCAGTCTGCGCATGGATCGCCTTCGGGTCCCTCATGGGCCCGCCGGCGGGGGCCGCATCTGGCGCACCTCCGATGAATGTGCTCTTCATCGTTTCGGATGACATGAACAACGAGCTTGGCACCTACGGCTGCACGGCCGCGCACACTCCAAACCTGGACAAGCTTGCCGCCACGGGAATTCGATTCGATCGGGCCTACTGCCAGTTTCCGCTGTGCAGTCCGTCGCGATCCTCCTTTCTCAGCGGCCGATGGCCGGCGACAACGGGTGTGCTCGACCTCAAGATTCGCGCAGACGTGGTGCTCGCACCGTTCAAGCTGCTGCCCGCCTTTTTCAAGGAGAACGGCTATGTCACGGCCCGTGTGGGCAAGATCATGCACAACGGGATGGAAATCGCGTCGGAATGGGATCGTGCGGCGGAATGCCTGAGCAATGACCCCACGGAAAACGAATTTCAGCGTCGCGCCGCGAGTCAGCGCCTCAGGGAAGCGCATGGTGAAAAACTCAATCCAGAAAAGGAAAACTATCTGATGTGGGGCCGGAGCATGGGCCGGGAGGAGGATTTCGGTGACTGGCGCAAAGCTCAGCTCGCCTCCACCTGGCTTGAGGAACTTTCCCGGGATTCCCGTCCCTTCTTTTTGGCCGTCGGCTTCATGAAGCCGCACCACCCGTACGTCGCCCCTTCGAAGTACTTCGATCTGTGCCCGCCTGATGGCATTGTCTTTCCGACCGAGCCGGCTGGCCATCTCGATGGAGTGCCGAAGCCGGCAATCCATCCCGAACCGGGATCAGCTGGCATGACAGTCGAACACCGCCGCGAGATTGTATCGGCGTACTTTGCATGCATTGCGTTCGTCGACGCGCAGGTGGGCAGGCTTCTGGCCACGCTGGACAGGCTGCATCTTGCGGAAAACACCGTTGTCGTGTTCATCAGCGATCATGGCTACCAGCTTGGTGAGCACCAGACCCCGGAAGGCTCGCTGTGGCACAAGATGTCCCTCTGGAACGAGGCCGCGCGCGTCCCCATGATACTGCGCGTTCCGGGCCGGAAGGGCAATGGAAGCGCCTGCGGGCGAACGGTGGAGCTCATGGACATTTATCCGACACTGGCTGCCCTCGCGGGACTCACGCCACCCGAGCATCTGGACGGCCACAGTCTCGTGCCGCTCCTGGACAATCCCTCCGCGTCGTGGAGATATCCGGCGTTCACATTCCTGAACGACGGCCCTGCGCGCGTTGGCGCCGCGGTTACCACTGAACGCTTTCGTTTCATTGAGTGGACAGGCACCGAACCGGGAATCCAGCTCTATGACACGCAAGCCGATCCGCATGAATACCACAACCTGGCGGCCGATCCTGCGTTTGGAATGCGGGTCGCTGACATGCGAAAATTGCTCCATTCGGTTCCCGCTCCGACCGTGAGATAGGCGGCCATGCTCGGACTTGCATTGGGAACAGTATTACCTCCCCGCAAAGTGAAGATGCCTCCACGACCCGTTTGTTTCGCCTGGGTATCGGTGTTCATCCTTGGCCTGCCGGCCGCGGATGGCAGCGACGCGGTTCGTCAGCCCAGATCCGACATTGGTTTTTGGATCGGCACCGACGCGAACCAGGTGTTGAGCCGCCAGGCGCTTGAGTTCATTGCGCCCCACGCCACTGTGTTCATTCTGCGCGGCCAAGAATTTGGTCCGACACCCGCCGACGACTATGCTTCCATCATGCGCCGCATGAAGGAAGTGAAGCCTGATGTGTCCAGACTGGTGTACGCGTCCGCGAATGCGCTTCTGACGACGACGCATCGAATCGAGGGCAGCGTGCTGCACGGATACGAAAATCTTGGACCTCTCCTGCTGCACACATCGCAAGGCGCCATCTTTCGCCGTGGGGCCACGCTCTACGGTGATCCGACCCAATCCGGCTACCGGGAATGGATTTCGGAGCGTTTGCTCGAGGCGGTTGATCGCTTTGGTGTCGACGGTGTCGCACTCGATCTTGCGCATCGGGCGCCGCATTTCCTTGGAGAGAGGTATCGGCAGGATTTTCCCGCAGCCTATGCCGACTATGGCAGGGGGATGGATCTCACCTTCACCGAAATCAAAAGGGTGCTGAATCGCCGGCGTTTGGTCTACAACGGGCTATGGACGTCAGTTAGGAACCTCGCCGTCGCTGACCAGCGCAAACTGCTCGCCTTTGCCGATTGCGCGGCGGTGGAATATTTTGGGCTGGACCCTCTCCGGCAGAAGGAAACCGGATCGACGTTTGCCAATGACATCCTCCCCTACCTGGAGATCATACGCGACACGCCTGAGAAACAATTCCTTCTTTTCGCGCGTGGACCCTGGGCCTATTCGGACTATGCGCAGGACTACCGGTGGCAGCGTTACCTCTATGCGTGCCACCTGCTGGTGGCGGGACCCAATGTATCGTTCAAGTACCTCTCGTCTTTCCAGACCCCGAGCCATTCCGGGCGGACCGGAGGACTGGCAGTGTTTGCGGACAGTGACTTGGACATGGGGTCGCCGGGTGCCCCCTTTGAACGGGCCGGTGCTTTGTACCTGCGGAGGTTCTCCCGAGGGCTGGTGCTTGTGGCTCCCCACGATGGTCCGGGAGGCGCCTTTGCATTGCCAAGGCTCATGTACGATCCGGAGGGAAAGAGTCATGCGGGAAGCCTGACGGTTCATTCGGGAGAGGGCATGCTGCTCTTGTTTGAGCCGGCGCCCCCACCGGCGCCTGTGCGGCAGGACTTCGAGCATGCATCGGATGGCATCCAGGAACTCAAATGGGCGGAGATCCGACGCGACCCGGATGGAAATCGGTTTCTCGCGCTCGAACCCACTCCGCCCAAACGCACGTATGAACATGATTTGATTCTGGATTGGGTGCGGACTCCGAATCCAGCTTCGCGTTTGCGCCTTCGTGTGCGGACAACGGATGAACACGCGCACCTGCTTCTGGCAGCGGAAATCGACGATCCGAGGAAAGCGCATGTGACAGCGTCGATCGAATTTGGCGGATCTGCGAAACAGGCGGCTGGTCCGCAGATGAAGCCCTCGCTTTTCTTTCGAATCGAACTCCCCGGAGGAGAGAACGAGGGCGCGACGTCGCCTTTGCTCCTTGCGCCGGGGGAGCTGCGGCCGGATGGGAAATGGCATGATGTGACGATTGAGTTTCCACGGAATCCGCAGGACTATTTGTTTCGTCGCTGGGATTTCCTGCGACCCATTGGGCGCATCGACATTGATGACATTCGAATTGAATGATGGTCCGGCTCAGGATCGCCTTGAACTCAGAAGAGCCGATCGTTTTTCCGATTTAAGATCAACGAGTTGTTCATTCATCAGCGAAGATCAATGCGTCTTCCCAGCCTCTTTTCATGATACCGTTCACCTGTGAAGTGGTTCAGATCCCTGCCCGTTGTCGGAATGTTCTCTTCAGATTCCGCATTGTGACCATGGGAGCATTTTCCGTGGCTGCGGCATTGGCGCAATCGGCGACTCCCGAAGGCGCGCCCAAGGCAGATGCTGCATCCAAGGGAGAGGTATGGGCTCCGGTGCCTCCCATCGTAGCCGTTTCGCCAGTGGTGCCGCCCTCGGATGCCATTGTCCTGTTTTCCGGTGACGACCTTCATGAATGGGCGTCCATCAAGAATCCCGGAATGCCAGCCCCTTGGCTGGTCAAAGACCGGACACTGGTCATTCAGCCGAAGAGTGGATCGATAGTGACCAGGCAGTCCTTCGGGGATCTTCAGCTCCATCTGGAGTTCCGGATCCCGCTGATGCCTGACAAGGCCGGGCAGAGTCGCGGAAACAGCGGGATCTTTTTCATGAACCTTTACGAACTCCAGATATTGGATTCGTGCGACAACCCCACCTACGTGAATGGACAGTGCGGTGCCTTCTACAAACAGAGCGCCCCGCTGGTAAATCCGACGCGTGCGCCCGGGGAGTGGCAATCCTATGATGTCATCTGGATTCGCCCTCGATTCTCCAAGAACGGTGAACTCATTGCACCGGCTCGCGGAACCGTCCTCCTCAATGGAGTCCTGGTTCAAAACAACTTTGAACTGTGGGGGCCAACACTTAACAGGGGTCGGCCCGCCTACAAGGCGCATGCGGCTGAATTGCCGATCGCCTTGCAGGATCACAACTGTCCGGTGGCATTCAGAAATATCTGGGTTCGGCGGCTAGAGTAGCCCGACTTTGCCAGCTGCCGGAAAAGACGCATGCAGGCTGTGTGGGATTGCCTCGAATTGGCAGACACAGACAAGAGCGTTTGCGCGAGGCTGAAGAATCGCTCCTACAGGCGTTGCTTTGCTTTGCAAAATACAATTTGGGGAGCATGATCGGGCCTCAATACTGCTTCCGAACTCCGGCATTGGAATGAGAGTATTTCTTCTGTTCGTTCTGTTCATCACTTCACTTGAAGCAGCTCGAATCTCCGATGTTTCGGAGCCCAATGTCGTTGTCATTCTCTGCGATGATCTTGGCTATGGCGACGTGTCAGCCAACAATTCCGGAAGCAGGATCCAGACGCCAAACATGGATCGTATTGCATCGGAGGGGGTGCGGTTTCGCGATGCACACGCTTCCTCCTCCGTGTGCTCACCCTCGCGTTACGCCCTGCTTACCGGGCGTTACAACTGGCGAAGCCGGTTGCAGCATGATGTGCTGGGGGGGCTTTCCCCCTATCTGATTGAGCCGGGACGGGAGACCATCGCGTCGCTCCTGAAAGCGAAAGGGTATCACACCGCCTGCGTGGGAAAATGGCATCTGGGCTTGGACTGGGTGAAAGTCCCCGGCAAGCAGGTGACGGAACTGATGATCGAGACTCCCGATCAAGTTTACAACGTGGACTACTCGAAGCCGTTTGCGAGGGGTCCGTTGACGGCGGGATTCGACTGGTACTTTGGCATCTCCGGATCACTCGACATGGTGCCGTACACATTTCTTGAGAACGACCGGGTTACCGTATTGCCGGTCCCCAGTAATCGCACGTTTCCGCTGCATCCGGGTGTCTTCAAGCCGACCACGAGAAAGGGGCCGGTCGCGCCCGGGTTCGAGGCCGAGCATGTGCTGCCCGAGCTGACCCGCCAGGCGGTACGCTACATCGAGGATCGCTCTCGCTCAAACCAGCCGTTCTTCCTCTATCTTCCGTTTGCGTCACCCCACACACCCATCGCACCGACGAAGGAATGGATCGGCAAGAGTGGTCTGAACCTGTATGCGGACTTTGTCCTGGAGACCGACTGGGCGGTTGGCGAGGTATTGGCCGCCCTGGACCGCACGGGCAATGCGTCGAATACGATGGTCATTTTCACCAGCGACAACGGCTGCTCACCGCTTGCCGACATCAACACCCTTGCCGACAAGGGTCATGCCGTCAGCGGACCACTTCGTGGCGACAAGGCGGACATCTTCGATGGTGGTCATCGTATCCCATTCTTTGTGCGCTGGCCTGCGAAAGTAAGACCGGCTGTCAGCGACCAACTCCTCTGCTTGACGGATGTTTTTGCAACCTGCGCTGAAATCGTTGGAGCGCCCGTTGCCCCGAATGCCGGTGAAGACAGCTTCAGCTTTCTATCGGTCCTGCTTGGCAAGGGGGCATCCGCGCGTGATGTGATCGTACATCATTCGATCAACGGAGTTTTTGCAATACGAGAGGGCGTGTGGAAACTTGCGCTGTGTCCGGGAAGCGGCGGGTGGTCGGCGCCGCGTGATGTTGAGGCACTCAAGAAAGGGCTTCCGGAAACGCAGCTCTACAAGATCGGCGGCGATGACATTGCCGAAGCGAATAATGTCTATCGCGAACATCCGGAGCTGGTGAGGAAAATGGAGCGCCAGTTGCAGGGGATTGTGGACAACGGACGCAGCACCCCGGGCCCTCGGCAGGCGAACGCGGTGTCTGTTGTCCTGCGAAAGCAAGCGGCTCTGACACTGAAGGAGTGAATTGAAGGTTCTGGGAGTCCAATACTGAACCAGACATCCAGTCAGTGCAGTGTCACGGCCACCGCGGGTACCGGATGCCGGCTCGGCAGTTGGAGTCAGCGAATCATCTTGTTCCGGCGTCCGCTCACTGCTGGAAAGACAGGCCATCCCCA
Source organism: Opitutaceae bacterium (assembly GCA_015075305.1). Taxonomy (NCBI): domain Bacteria; kingdom Pseudomonadati; phylum Verrucomicrobiota; class Opitutia; order Opitutales; family Opitutaceae; species Opitutaceae bacterium. The sequence goes on from JABTUS010000003.1 coordinate 323,815, forward strand.
ATGGCACCCTACACTCCAGCAAGTCAGCGCCGGGGCGATGGCCTTTGGAGTGTCAAAATCACTTGACTGCGAGACTTAGTCCCTGTTTTTTGGAAAGACAAAAAACGGCCATTCATTCATGACTGGCGACGCTTCTCGTGAGAGTGATTTCTTGCGAAGAAGGAATTTCCCCATGCATGCTCCAAATACCCATACTCCATCCGACCGCTGCATCTTTCTCCACGGTGTCTATCACCTGCTGACCATTGGATGCGGGCTCCATCTGACACTCGGCATGTTGTCCGCACAGGCGACATCTGGTTCCGTCTCAGCCGGTGACGACGCGACGGTCTACAAGCTGAGCCCGTTTGAGGTCAGTACGGATCAGGATGTCGGATACATCGCGGGCAGCAGCCTCTCCGGCAGTCGCCTGAACACCAACTTGAGGGATACCGCCGCCCAGGTGGCGGTCTTCACCCCGGAGTTCATCCGGGACCTGGGTGCCAACAGCCTCGAGGAGGTGATGCAGTATTCGGCGAATTTCCAGACCGACACGGACGACGCGACGCCGACGATGGATGCGGCCATTTTTTCCGGAGTGGACAAGGGAACCATGGGGGCGCGTTTCCGGATCCGAAACATATCCGGATCGCGTGCCATGGATTTCTTCGAATCCAGGATCGCGGACGACAACTACAATGTCGCCCGTTTCGAGGCTGTCAGCGGTCCCAACTCGATCCTCTTCGGCTTCGGCGCGGCCGGTGGCGTCGTCAATACGACCTCCAAGCAGGCATTGACGGGGCGCAGCGAGCTCACCTATCGGCTGCAGGTCGGAACCTGGAATCGCCTGCGCAACGAACTCGATATTAATCAGGTTTTGCTCAAGGACAAGCTGGCGGTGCGGCTCATGGGAGTCGATGAGTCGGTGGATTCCTGGCGTCGCTTTCAAAATCAAAAACAACGGCGCGGTACCGTCGCAGCGACCTACCGTCCATTTGAAAACACGACGTTCCGTGTGATGCATGAAGACGGCGAAACGGAGCGCCAGCTCGGAGCGCCCGCGTTCAACGCCATGGATGAATATTCGCTTTGGGTATCGGCCGGGTCGGTCGTCAAGAATGGCTTCACGGCGGCCACAGATCGCCCTCTCGGCATCAACAACGTGGCCGCGACGCACCATACGTTCGTCGAGAACACGGGAACGTATTTCGACGCGAAAAACACCCTGATCAGCACTTTCGAGAACCTGGCAATACCGGCAGCCCAGCGTGCGGGTGAGACGATGGCGCCGAAGGATTTCTTTCCCTACAACATCAGCCAGACGGGTCCGGGTGCCGTTGGTGAACAGGATCTTCGACAGACACGGGTTTTCTGGGAGCAGCGGATCGGCAACGATCTGTCGATCGAGGCCGCGTACAATAAGATGTGGAACGATGATGCCGGCTTCATACCACTCAGCCGCACCAACGTGATGGCAGATCCCAATTTGAGCGTTCCGGTAAACGGAGGGGGCGCTGCGGCCAATCGTTATGCCGGCGCGTTTTACATGGAGCGGCCTTGGCTGAAGGACACGATCTTCTACGATACCGAGTCCTGGCGGGTTACGGCCTCCTACAATCTGGATTTGGGCAAATGGTTTGGAAATCATCGCCTAGCCGGGATGTGGCAGTCGGACAGCACGCTGGTGCAGCGCCGGATAAACGCCGAAGTCCTGGTCGATCGAAACGGGGTTCCGATCAGCAACCCGAATCCCGATGCGGCGGCGAATCTGCTCTATCGCCGAAATTACCTCAGTCTTGGCCAGTTTGACACCTACTATCCGGGTCGAGCGGACAATCCGTTCACCGCAACGATCGGCGGACGGGAGTATGTGTCGCGCTTCGTCACGCGGAATCAAAACGGTCAGAATCGAAGCCAGCGGGATACCGACACCTGGATGCTCGCTGCGCAAAGCTATTTCTGGAACGATAGGGTGTCCGTCCTGTTTGGCTATCGGCGCGACGATCTGACCAGCACGCGGTACATTGCCCAGCGTGTGCGGGCTGGTGACGCGCGAATTGCGTCAGGTGAACGTCTCCTCAACGAATGGGATTTCAGCACCGACGTGACGGAGCAGCAGCGGTTGAAGCCGATCACCCGCAGTCTGGGTGTTGTCTTCCATGCAACCAGCCAGATTTCCGTCTCCTACAATGAATCGAGCAACATGGGTCAGCCGGAGTTTTTGAATGTCATTTTGATCCCGGACGGCCTCACACCACCGAACACGAGAGGGAGGGGACGTGACTACGGAGTGAGATTTCAGCTTGGAAACCGCGCGTATCTACGAGTCAATCGCTACGAGACCCATTCTTCGGACCAGACCTTGCCCGGTGGCGGTGGCATTGAAGCGGGCTCAACCCGGATTCTCGATGCGATGCTGCAGCGGCAGGTGATCAGCCAAGCTGAATACGATGCACATCTCGTTACAGGGAACGCCGGATTGGCCGATTCGGAATCCGAAGGCATCGAGGTCTCGCTGACCGCGAATCCGACAGATCACTGGAGCCTGCAGTTGAACTATTCCTACACGGATCAGGCGATCGACAATTACTTCACCGCCGCGGAGGCGGGGATGCGGGTTGAGGAAGCATTCTGGCGCAGCAAGATCCAAGCTGCCAACTTGGCTCCGGCGCAGATCTCCACGAGCGCCTTTTCCGGGAGCCAGGGCTCGATCGAGGACGAAATCCAGGTGCTGTTCCGTGACATGGAGTTGAATCGGGCCGCCAATGAGCTTGGCTTTGGGAAGCGACCGCACAAGGCGAACCTGTTTTCTCGTTATACCTTCGCTTCCGGTCGCCTGAAGGGTTTTCTGGTTGGCGGCGGGCTTCGCTATCAAAGCAAGAGCTTCAATCAGCGAAATCAGTCCACCGGAACCGATTATTGGGGTGACCCGATTTTCCAAGTCGATTTGCTGCTCGGTTATCGGACACGCATCAGGGATTTCTGGCGTGGTCGAAGCCTCGGCCTGTCCATCCAACTTAACATCAATAATGTCCTGGACGATGACAAAGCCCTGCCGGCCCGCTACAACAATTTTTATACAGCGCTTCGCAGGGTATATTTTCAGGAGCCTCGGACCATCCGTCTGACCACCACGGTTTCATTTTAGCCGCCGATCTGCCAATCACTTTGGTCGCATGCACCGGCCTTGGTGGAGAAGCGTGATAGGTTTCCTCCCTCGGGGATTCAGACAATACTGCAGGACCGTGAATAGGGTCCGGGATATTACGCTAGCTTTTCGGTATCGCCACCAGCCGATCGGCGATAGGCTCCAAAGCAGCCGCGCCCTCGGACTCAATCCAAACCATGGGGTGGCAGCCATTGGCGTGACCGAGCGAGGATCCGCGTGCAGGAAATGCGGGGAGCATTGCGACCCACGCTTGACGATCAGAATGTCATGGCAAGCCCGAGGCATACAATTTCCAGGATCAGCCCAGGTCATCGACGACACAGCGAACGGAATCGCCCTTTGCGTGCGTTCTTCGAGGATTGCTCGATCGTTGCGAGGGACTATTACACTCCCCATCCCGGACGGTAGGTGTAGCCGGGACCGATGAACTGATTGGCATCATCGTTGTTGGTGAATTTCATCGCCTGGGCATCCCAGCGCAGCCGAGCCCTGGCACGGACTGCCGCGACTCCCAGAAGTGCGGTTTCCGCCAGCGGCGCCGCATAGTCGAAATCCGAGCCGCATCGCCCGCCGGTCCGGATCGCGTTCACCCATTCCTTGTGCGGATTGCCCGCCGGGATGCGTGGAATGGTCTTGGGAGGAAGCGTGGGTGCCATCGCCTGCATCCATGGCTCGGGGACGAGTCGTGCGCTGGCACTGTGCGACGCCACCCTTAGGATGCCGTTGTCTCCATAGAACACGCTGCCGCCGGATGTTCCGAAGCGAAAGCCGGTGGTGGGTTCGGAGGGGAACATGCCGCCGTCAAACCACTTGAGCTCGACGGCCGCGCGCTTGCCCCGGGCCGGAAACCGATAGGTGAGCGTGTTGACCTGGGGAAAGGTGAAGGCTTTCGCCTGCGTGCTCTGCGCCTCGACACTTTCCGGCGAATCGAGATCGAGTGCGTAGAATGCGGCGTCGAACTGGTGACACGCCCAATCGCCGAGCGCTCCACAGCCATAGTCGGTATGGCCGCGCCAGTAGCGGTGGCTGCGTCGCTTCAGGTAGGCACGCTCCGGTGCGACGCCAAGCCAGAGGTCGTATCGCAGGGATGGAGGAGGCGTCTCAGCTTCGGCGGCGTCGTTGAGGTAGGGCTCATGGGAATAGATTTCGCTCGGCCAGTTCGTGTAGGCGTGGACAGCCCGAACCGTGCCGAGCAGACCCGCCTGCACCCATTCACGCGCCAGCCGAATGCCATCGGCCGCACGTCCCTGGTTGCCCATCTGCGTAATGACTCCGGCTGCCTTCGCCGCCTGGTGCAGTGCGCGAACCTCGGTGACGCAGCGGCACAGCGGCTTTTCAATGAAGACATGCTTCCTGCGTCGAATCGCCTCCATGCCGATCGGAAAGTGCATGTGATCCGGCACGACAATCAGGACCGCGTCGATCTGGTCTGCCATCTGATCGAACATCTCCCGGTAGTCGTGGAACCATTTTGCGTCGGGAAAGCGTCCAAGTATGCCCTTGGTTCGCACATCGGCCTCGACGTCATGGCGCGCTCGCTCGATGTCGACATCGCAGAAGGCGACGAACTGCTCGCTGCGCAGCGAGTCCAAGGCCGCTTTTGCGCGCCCGCTGACCCCGATCAACGCGAGTTGGAGCCGACTGTTCAGTGGGGCGCCTGGGTTGGCAGCAAACGCTCCCGGCAGCACAAGCAGTGAACCGGTGACAGCGCTGCTCCAGACAAAATCTCTACGGCTGATAGGCATGTGATGACGGGCATGTTCAAGTTTGACATTCGAAAGAGTGATCTTCGCTTCGCCATGTGCCCATGCTTTTGTCACTGGCGGGGGGAAGCGATGGAAGGGAAATCGGAGCGGTCACGAATTGGTCGCACCTGGATCGCGCGGACGAAGAGCTCCGCGCCCTCGGATTGGATCTGGATCCTGCCAGCCTCAGCCCGCACCCACGCGTCACCCACGCGCTTTTTCAGTTGTTGAAGATGCATGACGATCGTTCCGTTGACCAGATGCCAGCTCTCGTCTCCCAGGCAGACGAGTTCGATGACGTTCCATGAACCGATCGGATGCTCGAGGCCGTCTGTTCCGCGTCTGCATCGCCGCGGAGAACCGGGCTGGCTGAACGACTGGAGTCCGGCGGCGTCATCGAAGATCCAGTCGCCCGACGGAAGCCGGCGTGCCGGGATCATCGCAGCCGTGTTGATCGCCCAGAAATCTCCCATGTCGTTTTCCTGAATCTGATATTCAAAGGATGGCATCCAAACCTTTCCCAGGCTTCCACCCCAGGTTCCGTGCGAATGATACAGAAGCCCTCCGTCACGAGGACGGTCACTTCGCGGCGCCCAGCGCAACTCCCCCCAGCGCATCTCCATGCGAAGATGGTAGTTGGTGAACGAGTCCAGCGTCGCGAGGCCACCGAAAATCTGCCCGCTGATGCGGATCGCCGGCTTGCCGTCCTTGCTTACGACGCTGAACACGCCGGTCGGATCACGGCCGATGCCCACCGGCCCGGCATGGGCACCCTGAGCACCGCGGACCTCTCCGGGATATTTGACGGATGGGTGTGGGGTTGCCAGATAGGTTTCCCATCCTGAAAGATCCCTGCCGTTGAACAGCGTTCGCCAAGCCGTCGATTCAGCGCGCAAGCTGATGACGAGAGTTGATGCAAGAAGGAGCAGGAGGAGTTTTGGAGGTTTCATAGGAGGGCCATCTTTTCAAATCAGCTAGTCCTGAACGAGATCCATCCTCTTTGTTTCCGGAAGGAAAACCAGCACGACTGCGCCGAGCAAAAAGAAGCAACCGAGAGCCGAAACGGCAACAGGCAGCGGGAATGTCGACTTCGCCCATGCCGAGATCCAGATGAGAACCGGTGCCGCGAGAATCCTGCCCGTGTTGAAGCAGAAACCCGCTCCGGTTGCTCGAAGATGGGTCGGAAACAGTTCCGGAAAATAAACGGCGTAACCCGCGTGAATGCCGAGCCCGAAGAACCCGAGGGCGGGCAGCAATGCGAGCAGCAAACCGTAACTCTCATAGAGATACGGTACCCAGCATACCGCAAGTGTCATGATGAAGGCGGCGAGATGCATGAGCAGGAACGCACCGCGTCTGCCGATGCGCGCGCAGAGAGGCCCCATGGCCAGCATTCCGATGGCGGCCCCGCCGGTTTCAATGAAACCGAAGGCGATCTTGGCGTGACTGGACGCCTTGGCAGCAGGTTCACCAAGGCGAAGCAGCAGGTCCTCAGCAATGTTCTGGCCGGCGACGACGACGCCCCAGAACGTCGCCAGGCCGACCATCGCAAGCAGTGCGCCGAAAATGGCGCGCATCCGCCAGCGTCCACCGAGCAGCTCGCGATAGCTGCCCATGTGCCTGGCCTTCTTCTCCTTGGCCTCTTGCCACACCTCGGGTTCCTTGATGTGCGTGCGGACCCAGAGCACGAGCAGCGCAGGGATGATGCCCACGAGGTAGGCGGCCCTCCAGTGTGAACCGACAGCGAGGCCGGCTGCCGCGGCGAGCCAGATTCCGGCGACACTCGAGGCGTGGAAAATCCCGCCGGCCTGGGCACGGGCCCGCTTTGAGAACACCTCGGCAACCAGCGCCGCACCAACGGCCCATTCTCCACCGACACCCATGGCGACCGTGAATCGGAGGACGCCGACGTGCCACAGATCCGTTGCGAACGCCGTCAGGGCCGAGAAGACGCTGTAGCACAGGATCGTCACGGCCATGACCGGACGCCGTCCGAAGCGATCCGCGAGGGAACTGAAGATCCATCCGCCGAGTGTGCCGCCAATCAGGAAGATGCCGAGGAAACGTTCGCCCCAGATGCTTGTCTGCGTGGCGATTTCCGCGGGGGTGATGCCGGGATTGGCCGTTCGCAGCAGGTCGGGCAGCATGTCGCCCCGCGTGATATTGTAGAGCTGGCCCTCAAAAGCGTCGAAAATCCAGCCGAGCGACGTGACCATGAGGACAACCCACTGGAATCGCGAGACTCCCGTGTACCATGGTTTTTCCGCCTCGGAAGGCACTGAAGGCGAGGGCGTCTGCGAGTCGTTGTCCATTGCGGGAGCTCGCTTGCCTCGGCGGTTATGCCTGCAGCTGATCGGTGATCATGATCGGACGTCGCTCTCGAATCGACTGTTCCGCCAACAAGCACAGACCGACTGACCAGAGACCGTCCCTCCCTGTCGCAGTTGGTGCGGCCTCGCCTCGCACCATTTTCATGCATTGTTCGATCTCCGTTCGCAACTCATGCACCTCGCCGCTTGGCTTTGTCAACGGGATGTCGGTCAAGACGGACCCATCAAAGACGCGAAGCGTGCATTCGGCTTTTGAGGCGCGATCCAGCGCTCCACTCCAGGACGCCGTGACGGCGCCCCGGGTTCCGGAGATCTTGACCGTTTGATGATGCTCAAACGCGGCGAGAGTTTGTGATACAAGCGCATAGGCACCGTTCGGATAACGGAACATCGCCGAGAAATTGTCATACAGGTCGGCGCGAGACCTATCCCTCGAATTTCCGTAGGCGTAGAGTTCGATCGGATTGCCGGCCGGTTCGAGGTACCAGCGGGCGAGGTCGAAAAAATGAATCGGCTCCTCCAACACCCAGCTTCCGACCCGCGAACGGTCATAGCGCCAACCCCCGGCGCCCTGCCGGTAGGGCTTTCTGAGAAGCTCGACGAGCACGTACTGGGGGTCGCCGATTGTACCGGCGGCCAGGATGCGTTTGATCTCGCCCCATTGGGAGGAGAGTCGGAATTCATGTCCAACCGCCAGTTGCACGCGCTTTTTCTCCGCGAGGTGAATCAAGGTCCGGCAGTCCTCGATTTTCAGGGCCATTGGCTTCTCGAGCAGCAGGTGGCAACCTGAATTCAGGACGTCGGATGCGATCTCCAGATGCGTGTGGCTGGGTGTGACGACGTCCACAATATCCAGAGATTCGGCATCCAGCATCTGGCGGTGGTCCGAATAAATCTTTGCGTCAGGATGCGCTTGACGCGCGGCGTCGCGCGATGCCTGGGACCGTGCGGTGATGGCTGCCAGCCTGGCGCAGGGGGTCGAGGCAATAGCCTGCGCATGGTGCTGGCCCCACGCGCCGAACCCAACAAGACCAAATCGGATTTCTGATCGAGACATAGGCTAGGAAGACAACTCAAGTTCGGGGTGTTTCTCCACGATTCCCGTGGCACTGGATCGAAACAACTGCATCAGAGAGAAAACGGCGGGATTTCCGTAAGCGCACAGGCGCGGTTTGCGACAGGGGTTCAGGATGAAATCAATTGTTTTTTCGAAAGTGGAAATAAATTTATCAAGATACAAGCTTATTCTTCCTGTTTTCCGCTTGATGCGTTTGGGTTCGCGCGTCTCGCAGGTGTCCGCACAATTGGATCCGAATGGGGCAGTGGCGCGTCAAGCAGGCGCGTTTGTTTCTGGGCTTGCGCTTGATCCGAAAGGAAACCGAATCTCCTCAAATTATCGCGATGAGACTGAATGCCGTACAGAGGTCTGAATTGGAATCGGGCATCCTTAAGTGCGTGCGATCCGGAAATGGGATTTCCCGGGTTCAAGTCGCCCGAGTCCTTGGTCTTGCGCCATCCACGATCGGCACATATGTAGACCGATTGATCGAGGATGGATTCGTTTTGGAGGTCGTGCCCGCTGAAAGAACCGGAGGGCGTCCGCCAAGAATCCTGCAGACGAATCCCAATGGAGGGCAGTTCATTGGGGTGGATTTTGAGGCAAGCCATATCATGGCGACAGCAGTCGACTTCGCTGATCGGCCGCTGCGAAGTGATCGGATGCTCATTGAGAAAGGCGACACCGTTGAGAAGATCATAGCCAAAATAGAGCAAATCATTGAACAGGTGCTCCCTTCCGATCCCGCGGCGCTTTTGGCGATCGGTGTTGGGGTCCCCGGTATCGTCAACGCCGCCGAAGGCATTGCCGTTCAGTATAACTATATTCCAAACTGGCAAAATGTACCGCTAGCCGCTCGTCTCTCAACGCGTTTTCGAGTTCCTGTCTACCTTGAAAACAACGCTCGATCCATGGCTCTTGCCGAGTTGTGGTTCGGTCAGGGTCGCAGCGTTCAGAATTTCATCTGCATTGGCGTTCGGAGCGGCATTGGCGTTGGAATTGTGCTTGACGGACAGCTGCGCAGGGGCGGTCAGGGCGCGTCAGGGGAGCTAGGGAGGTGGCGCTGCCCGGAGGTCAGGGGACGCATGGCGTCATATATTCTGGGAGGACAGAATACCAAGAACAGTTCGACCCTTGAACTGCAGGATGTTGCGTCAGTCAGGGCGATTCCGCTCGCCTTGGGGCGTGCATTGCAGGCGGGAGAGCAGTCCGTACTCAAACCAAGACCGCAGGTGATAACCATTCATGATGTTGTCCAGGCCATACAACAGGGCGATAGGATGACCATTGCCGTTGTCGAAGAGACGGCGCGGGTTCTTGGTGAAGCCGTGGCTGATCTGTCTTTTGCCCTCAATCCTTCAAAGATTATTTTGTCGGGACTGGTGACACTTCTCGGGGATGTGTTTTGCAAGCGTGTGAACGAGACCGTAAACTCCAAGCTCGCTCCGTTAGGTCTGTCAACCGAGGTGGTCAATTCCACCATGGGTGAATTCTGCGGAGCCTTGGGTGCTGCGGCGCTGGCATTGCATGAATGGACTCCGGCAATGTCTCCCCAAAGCGCGCGCCGCAGGGGCAAAGGGCACAAGAGGATGCCATGAGCATATTGGCTGGGAAAGTGGGTGTCTCCCACTGTTGATGGCGGAGAGTCACTGCATCCGCGAACGGGCATAGACATAGGGCCCCGAAGAGATCACGTCGGATCCCGAATTTCAAAGTCAGGCCAATCCGCTTCCTGGAATGAAATCTGATCCAGGTGCAGAGGATTCGATAATCCGAAACCAAGTAAATTGTCATTCAAAAAAATAATTGAAGTGTGCGTGAATTGCTGCATGCTTGAGGGAGCTTGATGTCTTCGCATTCCAGCATGAAACGTTCGACAGGCAAAATTTTGGTTTCGCGTTCATTGGAAGGGCTCCAGGGACCGGAAGATTCATCCCGTCACGCATCGGATTCGACACATGGGCCGGCGTGCTCCTGCAATGCGAAATCTTGATGAACAGCGATGAAGGCCGAAGCGTGGTCCCCGTAACACACCCTGCCAGTGCATCACTGAAATGCATAAGGTGATTCCCTATTGTGGATGGCAAAACAACCTGCTGTTGCAGAATGGCTTTGTTGAGCTGGTGGCAACGTTGGACGTCGGCCCACGCATTCTATCTTTTGCATTTCCGGGAGGGTGCAATCCATTGAACATCTTTTCAGATCAGGCAGGTGGAGTTCTAGAGAGCCAGTGGAAAAATCGTGGTGGGCACCGCCTTTGGGTGGCTCCTGAGAATTCTGAGATTACCTACGCGCCGGACAATTCGCCTGTTTCCTGGAAGGAATCCAAGGATGGATTGGGGATCCGACTGATTCCGCCTGTTGAGGAGCCTTCAGGACTGCAAAAGGAGATTGAGATCCGCTTGGATGCGACGAGGCCTGCTGCGACGATCGTACATCGTCTTACACGTACTGCGGACTCGCCGACAACGGTTGCCCCGTGGGCGCTCAGCGTTCTGGCCGCCGGTGGCACCGCAATAATTCCTCAGCCAGCCCTCGGTCGACACCCGCGTGATCTCCTTCCAAATCGCTCGCTTGTCATTTGGCCTTATTCCGATCTGGGGGATGGTCGCTGCAAATTTGGAGCCCGCTTCTGGAGACTGCATCAAAGGGCGAATGGGCAGCCGATAAAGATCGGAATGCCGAATCAGATGGGCTGGTGCGCATACCTGACGAATGGCATGGCCTTCATAAAACGTCACGCGTGGGACTCCGTCGCCAGATATCCGGATGACGGGTGCAATTGTGAGATATTCAGCAATGCACGCATGCTAGAACTCGAGACACTGGGGCCATTGTCATCGCTTTGCCGGGGAGAGACCGTGACGCACACCGAACGTTGGGAGCTCCATCCAGCGCCTGCAGGGCTGGCAGAGGAATCCGATGAGATCCTCCACGATTATTTCAATCGCATGGAGGCGGAATGGGCAACAGCTCTCGCGAGTTCTGGGGACCTTCTTTGAGAGTGATCCCCATGCCTTCCCCAAGTTTCACCCAAATCACGATGTCTTTTCGACCGGTTGTTGGAATCGTCTTTCTTGGTCGCCGCCGCCCGGGATTCGACATGGCTTGGAGCCGTAGCATTGAGGAACGTGTGCGCGAATCATGTGGCCGGGCACCGGAGTTCATCTGCTTCGAGCCTCCTGAAAAGGCCGTCGATGAGGCTTCGCTTCGCAGGATCATGTCCGCATGTACTGAAAGGAAGGTCGATGCGATCGCGGTGCTGCAGCCCACAATGGGTGATGGGCGACTCTTGCAGACGATGATCCAGCTCTGGTCCCATCCGCTGATACTATGGGCCACCCCGGAGAATCCGCAGGGTGACATGGTTACCTGCTCGCTTGTCGGCACCCACTCGTGGGCATCGATGCTGCGGCACATGGGCCATCCGTTTTTCATTGTCAGCGGGGCTCCGGATTCACCCGCGGTGCGGCAGCAGCTCAACGAAGCGGTTCGCATGGCGAATACCTGCCGCCGTTTGAAGGCAGCGAGGTTGGGAATGATTGGCGGTCATGTGCCTGGATTCTTCGCCATGGGAGGGGATCCCTTCAGCATTTACCATGGCCTTGGCGTTCAGGTGCAAACTTACACGCTCGTTGAGTTTCTAGATGTTGTGAACGGCATCGACACCGCCTCGATCGAGCAGGATGTAGCCGCAACCAGGGCATTGGGCCTGCAGCACAAGGACACGGCCGACGAAGACCTTTCTCTGGCGTCCAGACTGTATCTGGCCTTGCGGGCTTTTTTCCTAAATGAAACGCTCGACGCTCTTACAATCCGCGAGTGGCCGGAATTGCCGAACAAGACGGGGCAGTGGCCGTTGCTAGGCGTCGCGCGACTTCTTGATGAAGGCTTCCCACTGGCGATCGAAGGCGATGCGGACGGGGCAATTCTGGCGCTGATGGGGGAGAGTCTTGGCCTTGGCCGCAGCTATCTGACGGACTGGCTGGAGCATGATGAAAGCGAGATTACCCTGTGGCATGGTGGCGCAGCTCCGTTGTCGCTCTGTGAGCCCGGTGCCAAGCTCGCACGACACTTCAATACCGGGCATCCGATGGCGATCGACGCGACAATCCGCATCGGCATGCCTGTGACACTGGCCCGAATTTGGAGGCTTGAAGGCAGATACTTTGTCACGGCCCGGGAGGGGGAGACCGTTCGACCGCGGCGGGAGATACTAGCAACAAACGCACGGGCGCGGCTGGACAGGCAGAGACCCGACGAATGGTTTGAAGAGCTCTGTCACCTCGGAATGCCTCATCATGTGACCCTGTTTCAGGGACGCCACGAAAAGCTTCTGAGGCGATTCTCCCGCGCGATGGACGCACAATTCGTCTAACCCCCGCAAGAGCGTCTCCAAGATGTTCGAGGATTGATTCGTTGAAGTGGCTTTGACTGCGATATTCTTCTTGTCTTCAAACGCGAGTGTTCCATTTTGCTTTCGAAATAACTAATTGTTAGACTCTCTTTCTGGAGATTCCTACCATGTTCTCATTCCTCATGCATGAAGACGCGGACACCGTGGGCGTGGCCGTGGTTGACATAAAGGCGGGGCAGCAGGTCAGGGGCCGCTCGCTCCATGGCAAGGCCAGTCCCGTCGTCACCGCCCGGTCGGAAATTCCGCTGGGCCACAAGATCGCCCTTCGCGACTTCAAGCCCGGGGACACGGTCATCAAGTACGGCCATGATGTCGGCAGGATCGTGGCTCCGATCGCCCTTGGCGAGCATGTGCATGTTCACAACCTGAAAACCAAGCGCTGGTAGTTTTTCCATGAGCAGACAATCACTCAATTTCCAGGGATATCGTCGCGAGAATGGACGAGTCGGCACTCGCAATCATGTCGTCATCCTTCCGGTCGACGACATCTCCAACGCGGCCTGCGAGGCCGTCGCCAACAACATCAAGGGCGCGATCGCGCTGCCGCACGCCTACGGGCGGCTTCAGTACGGCGAGGATCTTGCGTTGTTCTTCCGCACGATGATCGGCATCGGATCAAATCCGAATGTCGCCGCCGTGGTTGTCATCGGCATCGAGCCGGGCTGGACCCAGCGCATTGTTGATGGCATCGCCACCACCGGCAAACCGGTCTCCGGATTTTCCATCGAGCGCTTTGGCGACATCCGGATCATTGCCGAGGCGTCCCGCAAGGCGAAGGAATACGTCCACTGGGCGAGCGAACTCACGCGAGAAACCTGCGAGCTGCGCGAACTCTACATCTCGGTGAAGTGCGGCGAGTCGGACACCACCACCGGACTCGGATCATGCCCCACGGTCGGCAATTTGATCGACAAGGCGGTCGCCGCCGGGGCGACCGCATCCTTTGGGGAGACGTCGGAGCTCACGGGCGGTGAGGGAATCGTCAAGGCGAAGGCGGCGACCCCGGAGGTAGCGGAAGCCTTCATGAAAATCTGGCAGAACTACACCGATGAGATCCTTCGTGAAAAGACGGACGATCTTTCGGAGTCACAGCCGACCAAGGGTAACATCCGCGGAGGACTTTCCACGATTGAGGAAAAGGCGCTCGGCAACATCGAGAAGCTCGGGCGGCGCACCCAGTTCGTGGGCTGCCTCAAACCGGCTGAAGCGCCCGGCGGGCCCGGCTTGTGGTTCATGGACACATCCTCGGCTGCGGCCGAGGCCGTCACGCTCTGGGCCGCATCCGGCGCCGTGGTGCATCTGTTCCCGACAGGGCAGGGCAATATCATCGGCAATCCCATCGAGCCCGTCATCAAACTCTCGGCGAACCCGATCACCTGCCAGACCATGAGCGAGCACATCGATCTGGATGTCTCCGCCATCCTGCGCGGCGAGATGACGGTTGACGAGGCGGGTGACAAGTTGATCGAACTCACCCTGCGCACAGCCAGCGGCCGGCTGACCGCGGCGGAGGTGCTGGGCCATCGCGAATTTGTGCTCACCAAGCTCTATCGCAGCGCCTGACGCGGGCGCATGCAGTTGAAATTGAGTCGAGTCCGCCAGTCCGTGCACCGCGGACAAGCCTCAGTGTTGCAGGCACCGCCTTTCACAACCCTTCCCTGTGTCCACTTCTCCTCCACAGACCGCCCGTGTTCCAGCGGCAGCGTTGCAAGAGCTCATCCGGACTCTGTCGGTCGCGGCTGGCGTGCCGGCACAGGATGCCGGGATCCTGGCTGAGGTGCTGGTCAGCGCCGACTTGAACGGACAGTCGACGCACGGAGTCTCACGGCTCGAAATCTATCTGCGACGCATCGGGCTTGGCTTGATCGATCCGAAGGCGGAGCTGACCGTCGAGCACTCAGCCCCGTCGGTCCTGGTGTTGAACGCCAACAATGGCCTCGGGCAGGTCCAGGCCGTCAAGGCGCTCGATCGGCTCGCTCCCCTGGCACGCGCCAATGGCATCGCCGCGGCGACGCTGAAGTCATCCCAGCATTTCGGTGCGCTTTCATACTACTGCAACCGCATGGCCGCGCGACAGATGATCCTGCTTGCCATGACAAACTGCGAGCCGGCGATGGCTCCGGCCGGGGGCGGCGAGGCCTACTTTGGCACGAATCCGATCGCAGCCTCTTTTCCAACGAGGCGCGGATTTCCGATAAAGATCGATCTTGCGACATCCATCACAGCCCGCGGAAACATTATCGCCGCGAAAAAGGAAGGGCACTCCATTCCGGAAGGCTGGGCGCTCGATGCGGAGGGCCGGCCCACGACCGATGCCTCGGCCGCGCTCAACGGCAGTGTGCTCACCATGGCGGGCCACAAGGGTTATGCGCTGGCGCTGATGGTGGAGATGCTCTCCGGCGTGCTTTCTGGTGCGCAGATCGGCGCGGAAGTGGGTTCCGCGTGCATGATCTTGGGCGATCCCAGGGGGTCGGCCATTTCTTCTGCCTGATGGACATCGCGGCCTTCATGGAGCCGGCGGCGTTCACCGCCCGAACTGACAAATTGATCAGCGCGGTGAAGGCGGTGAAAAAGCGTCCGGGTGTGGATGAGATTCTCCTGCCTGGAGAGCGGTCCCAGAGAACGGCGGCGGAGCGCGCGGAGCACGGCGTGCCGGTGTCGTCGGCCACATTGGGGGAGCTGAAGCTTCTCTGCGATCAGTTCAAGATTGCCTGCCCCCTCTGAGATCCAGGAGACGCCGCAATGAAACCGGACATCTTGATCACTGAAAGGATCACGGGGCCATGGGTCGACGCCCTCTCAGAGGACTTTGCCGTGCATGCCGAGCCCGAACTTTGGAAGTCACCGGATCTGCTCGCAAAACGCATTGTCGATTGCCGGGCGCTGATCGTGCGCAACCAGACGCGCGTCACCGCTGAGCTGATTGCCGCGGCACCGAGGCTGCAGGTGATCGGGCGGGCGGGTGCGGGGCTTGACAACGTCGACGTGCACGCCGCCTCGGCAGCGGGAGTGGTGGTTGTCAGCACTCCGGATCAGAACTCCCTGTCCGTGGCTGAGCTCGTGCTGGCCATGATGTTTGCGCTTGCCCGTCAGCTGACGGTGGCGGACCGCAGCACGAAGCAAGGCGGATGGGAGCGCCAGAAATTCACGGGCATCGAGCTTTCGGGAAAAACCCTCGGGCTTGTGGGTCTCGGGCGCATCGGATTCCTCACCGGGCTGCGCGCTCGCGCGCTGGGCATGCGGGTGATCGCGCACGATGCGTTCGTGAGTCCCGATGCCGCCGCGGTCACCGAGACGCAGGCCGAGCTGGTGCCGCTTGATGATCTGCTGGCCCGTTCCGACTTCGTTTCCTGCCATGTGCCGCTGACATCGCAGACGCGCCGCATGTTCGCCTACGAGCGGTTTTGTCAGATGAAGCCCTCCGCCTATTTCCTGAATCTCGCGCGGGGTGAACTTGTTGACGAAGCGGGGCTCAATCGAGCGCTCGATGAGGGCAGGCTGGCCGGCGCCGCGCTGGATGTGCGGGAACAGGAGCCGCCGGGGCCGTCTCTTCTTTCTGCAAGGGACAATGTCATCCTCACTCCGCACATCGCCGCATTCACCCGCGAAGGGCAGGCGCGCGTTGTCGCCGCAATCTGTCGCGATGTTGCGAGCGTGCTGAATGGAGAGACTCCGCGAAACCCTGCAAACTTCCCGCGGCCTCGTGCTGGATCGCGAATTTGAATCTATCATGAAGCTGTTCATCGACACCGCCAACGTCAGCCAGATCAGGGAGGCGGCCGCCCTGGGAATCCTGGATGGCTGCACCACCAACCCGACGCACGTCGCGAAAACCGGTCGTCCGGCCGCCGAGGTCTACCGCGAGATTTGTGACCTTGTTCCAGGGCCCGTGAGCCTGGAGACAATCGGCCTCACGGCCGGGGAAATGATCAAGGAGGGGCGCGATCTGGCAAGGATCAGCTCCAATGTCGTGGTGAAGATTCCCATCACGCCGGAGGGGCTGAAGGCTGTGAAGGTGCTCGCCGCCGATGGGATCAAGACCAACGTCACGGTGACTTTCTCGCCGTTGCAGGCGCTGCTCGCCGCCAAGTGCGGCGCGACCTACATCAGCCCGTTCGCGGGTCGCCTGGACGCGGTCGGTCATGACGGCATGGAACTCGTGCGGCAGATAAAGACCATCTATGCGAATTATTCCATGCGCACCGAGATCATCGTGGCGGCGGTTCGGCACCCGCTTCATGTGCTTCAGTCCGCGCTGTGCGGCGCCGACATCTGCACGCTGGCCTACGATGTTCTGATCCAGCTTTACAACCATCCGCTGACGGATGCCGGAATCCAGCAGTTTCTCAAGGACTGGCAGTCCGTTCCGAAGCCATGAGCGCGCGGCCCCTCTATCTGAATGGCGAATGGAGAACGACGTCCGCCTCGCTGCAGGTCGTCAATGCCGCGGATGGTTCCCCTCTCGAGCGGGTCTGCACGGTAGGGCGGGCGGAGGTGTCGGATGCGCTGCGGGATGCCCAGTCTGCGCTGTCGGTATGGCGTGGACGCACGGCATTGGAGCGCGCGGATCTGCTGCTGAAAGTCGCTGCGGTGCTCGGCAGGCGCCGTGATGAGATCGCACGGATCATCACCCGGGAAAATGGCAAACCCCTCGCGCAGAGCCTGGGGGAGGTTGCGATGTCGGTGGACCATTTGCGCTGGTTTGCGGAGGAGGCGCGTCGCGCCTACGGTCGGGTGGTCGCTCCCCAGACTCCAGGAAAACGTCACCTGGTGATCACCACACCCATCGGTGTGGTCGGGGCGATCAGCCCGTGGAACTTTCCCCTGGTGCTTGCAGTTCGCAAGGTAGCCCCGGCGCTGGCTGCCGGCTGTCCCGTCGTGCTGAAGCCCGCGAGTGCGACGCCCCTGTCGTCACTCGCTTTTGCGGAATGTGTCTCGGAAGCCGGTCTGCCTGCCGGCGTGTTTCAGGTCGTAGCCGGCAGAGCGTCGGAGATCGCCGCGGAATTTCTGGAGAATCCGATCTGCCGCAAGATCACCTTCACCGGATCGACCGAGGTTGGGCGCCTGCTCATTCAGGGAGCAGCAGCCCACGTCAAGCCGCTCTCGCTTGAACTTGGCGGCCACGCGCCGTTCATCGTTTTTTCGGATGCGGATCTCGACCGTGCCGTTGAAGGCGCGACAATCGCCAAGTTTCGCAACACCGGCCAGTCGTGCATCGCAGCGAGCCGGATTTATGTGGAACGCTCCTGTTACGCGGAGTTTCTCGACCGTTTTGTGGCGCGCACGCGGCAGTTGAAGGTTGGCGACGGTTTCGTTGAGGGCGTGGAGGTTGGGCCGTTGATAGACCAGGCGGGTCTGGAGAAGGCGCTTGAGCACGTTGAGGATGCGGTCAGTCGCGGGGCCCGGCTCTGCTGTGGTGGAAAACGTCACGGAACTGTGGGCTGGTTTCTGGAACCCACCGTTCTTGCGGATCCGGCTGAAGACGCGCTTTGCATGCGCGAGGAGATGTTTGCGCCGCTGGCGCCAGTCTGTGCTTTTGATGCGGAGGAAGAGGTGGTGGAGAGGGCCAATGCATCCTCCTACGGCTTGAGCGCCTATGCCTACACTCGCGACCTGGCGCGCACCTTTCGCCTGATGGAGTCGCTGGAAACCGGAACCTTGGGAATCAACGATCCGGTTCCGACAACCAGCCAGTGCCCCTTTGGCGGTGTGAAGCAGAGCGGCTGGGGACGCGAGCTGGGCGGCGAAGGCATGGCCGCGTTTCTGGAGATCAAGCATGTGTCGCTGGGCCTATGACCGGAGCGGATTCCGTGTCACCGCCTCCGCTTGCCTCAGGCAGGAACCCTTCGACGGGTTCCGGAGGCTCCCGGTCGATGGTCCGCTGGCTGGTGGTTGGGCTGGGTGACGTCGCGCTCCGGCGAGTTCTGCCCGCGTTGCTGCGGGAGCGCCGCAGTGTAATCCACGGTGTGGTTTCACGTGATCCGGCCAAGGGGGCCGCGCATGCTCCGCGCGTGTGGACCGACTTGTGGGATGCGTTGCAGGATGAGGCGATTGATGCGGTGTATCTCGCCACGCCGGTGTTTCTGCACCACCCGCAGGCACTGCAGGCTTTGCGGGCGGGAAAACACGTGCTTTGCGAAAAACCGATGACGATTTCATGGGCTGAGGCCTGCGAAATGGAGCAGGTCGCGAACCGTGAGGGCCGCTTGCTGGGCGTGGCCTACTTCCGCCGTTACTACCCGAAGCTTGTTGAGGCGAGGAAACTGCTTGAGCAGGGAGCCGTCGGGGTGCCCGTGATGGCGTTTGCGACCTGCGGCGAATGGATCCCGAAGTTCACAGCGGAGCGATCGTGGCTGCTGGATCCGAGCCAGGCGGGTTCGGGTCCGCTCTACGACATCGGATCGCATCGCATCGATGCATTGAATTTTCTGCTCGGCGATCCCGTGCGGGTGACGGCGCAGATGAGCACGACTGTGCGGCCGTTTCCGGTGGAGGACGGCGCAACGGTCTTGATTGAATACGCCAGTGGCGTCCGGGCGATGGTGGACGCACGCTGGAACACTCGAACGGCCATGAACGAATTCAGAATCGTGGGTACGGACGGCGTTCTGGAGCTCAGTCCCCTGGATGCCCCCGGACTCACCTGCGGAGATCGAAAGCTGCACCTGCCGTGCGATGAGAACCGGCACTTTCCCTGCATCGAGGCATTTGTGGCTGCGGTTCTCGATGGGATGCCCCTTGAGTGCAGCGCGGCACGGGTGCGCGGCGCGGCTCGCGTACTGGATGAGGCCAGCAGGGAGTGGCGCGAGGCATTGCAGTTGAAAACATCTGTGGGGCAGGCTCAATCGATGACCAACGACGGATACACATGAGGAGCAACAACCCTTCCGCTGGCGGAAGATTCAACGTCTATTTGGATAGCGAATCGGTCCGCGATTCGTTCGACAGTCTGGAGGGAGTCTATGTGTCGACGGAGGAAGGCGCCGCCGGCTCTTCATTGGCCGGCGGCTGGCGCGGCTGGCTGCTCCGCGCCATGGAGGGCGCTGGACGAGTTCTCCCAGGGCTGGTGCTTGCCGGGCTGCTTGGCTGGGCTGGAGCAGGGGCGGTCGAATGGGTGGGACATGGAATCCTCGGTCTGGAACACAGTCCCGTCAGCCCGATTCTCATCACCGTGCTGCTCGGCCTGCTGATGCGCAATATCATCGGGCTGCCGAAGACGTTTGAGAGCGGGCTCACATTCTGCGTGAAGCGGTTGTTGCGAATCGGAGTGGCGCTGCTCGGCTTGCGGCTCAGCCTGGGGATGGCGGGAGAGATAGGGGTTCACGCATTGCCCATTGTCGCCTGCACCATCGTGGTCGCCTTCCTGCTGGTGTCGTGGCTGGGGCGCTGGCTCGGGGTGTCGCCCAGGCTGACTCATTTGATCGGAGTGGGCACCGCCATCTGCGGAGTCTCGGCCATCGTTGCCACGGCGCCGTCCATCGATGCAAAAAAGGACGAGATCGGCTATGCCGTGGGTGTGATCACGCTGTTTGGGCTCGTGGCATTGCTGGCCTATCCTTCGATGGCTCACGGCATCTTTGCCGGAGACGCGAGATTGGCCGGCTATTTTCTCGGCACGTCGATACATGACACTTCCCAAGTGGCGGGGGCCGGGCTCCTGTATCAGACCCGATATGATTCCCATGAGACCCTCGCGGTGGCGACAACCGTCAAGCTTGTCCGCAATCTGATGATGGGCCTGTTGATTCCAATTGTCGCCTGGCTCCACCATCGGCGTTCGACGTCCGGAAGAGGCGCGGTTCGCAGACCCCTCTCGCAGTGGATCCCGCTTTTCATCGTGGGTTTTGTCTGCATGGCGCTGGTGAGGAGCGTGGGGGATATGGGCAATCGTCCGTTTGGACTCTTGGAACCCGATACGTGGAAGATGGTCCTGACTCAGACCGGAACGCTCTCCACGGCGTGTCTGACCCTTGCGATGGCGGCGGTCGGATTGGGGACTGATTTCAGGGAGTTTCGCCGCCTTGGCTGGCGTCCCCTGTTTGTTGGAATGTGCGCAGCCCTGTCGGTGGGCGTGACGAGTTATTTCCTGATCCAGTACTTCATTGCCGCGCCTTGACCCTGCCGGAGCACGCACATTCCTTTCACAGCAACCTTTCACGGACACCATGGGTTCAAGTTCCCTCTTCACCAAACGGCTCATGGCCGGCGTGCTGTTCGTCCTTGCGTTTTCGTCGGTGCTGCCCGCCGCGAGTTCCACTCCCAACATCGTCTACATCATTTCCGACGTCCAAGCCTGGACTGACTATGGTTTCATGGGTCATCCGCAGATCGAGACGCCGAACCTCGACAGGCTTGCTGTCCGACCTCCTCGCCGATCCGCACGAGAATCGCAACCTGGCCAGGGACAATCCTGAACTCGTGGCGAAACTCGCCGCACGGCTCGATCAATGGTGGCTGCCTTCGGAGCGCAAGATGCTCAGGCGCTGGACAGACTGAACCGCGCATGCTCATTGGAGCGTGTGAGCCGCCAAACCAATCTCCCATCCATCATGAAGACCTCCCTTCGTTTCGCCATTATTGCCGCGATCGGGATTCTTGGAGGTGCGCTTCGAGGGGCGCAGCCGGAACGACCGCCCAATATCGTGCTCATTCTGGCTGATGACCTCGGCTGGGCGGACCTCGGCTGTTACGGAAATACGTTCAACGAAAGCCCTCGCATCGACCGGCTCGCCCGCGAAGGCCTGCGTTTCACGCAGTTCTACGCGGGCCCGGTGTGCTCGCCCACGCGGGCCAATCTTCAGAGCGGGCGCGATCAGGCGCGCTACGGCATTACTCAGCACATTCCCGGGCATCGCCGCCCATTCGCAAAGCTGACTGATCCGGTCGTCCCACGGCAGCTTCCGCTCGAAGTGGTGACGTTTGCGGAGCGGCTGCGCGACGGGGGCTATGCGACCGGATACTTCGGAAAGTGGCACCTCGGCGGCGAAGAGTTTGGACCGGAAAAGCAGGGCTGGCAGGTTGTGACGGAGTTCACCGGCAATCTCACACCGTCCCACCTCCCCGAGGCCGTGTCGACGCCGCGCGCCGCGGCTTTCCTCGCAAGCCGCGCCGTGGCGTTCATTCGCGAACACCGGGAACATCCGTTCCTCCTGCAAGTGTCGTCAAGTGCGGTGCATATCCCGCTCACGACAACCCCGGAGCTTCTTGCCAAATACCGGTCGAAGACTCCGATGCCGGGTTATCCCAGTTTGCCGGAATACGCCGGCTTGATCGAGGAGCTCGATGCATGCGTCGGTCGCATTGTCGATGAAATTGATGCCGCCGGGCTGGCGGAAAACACGCTTGTGCTGTTCGTCTCCGACAACGGAGGACTGGTGCATCAGCAGGACGGAAATATCGTCACGTCAAATGGGACGCTTCGCGGCGAAAAGGGAACCTTGTACGAGGGCGGGATCCGCGTGCCAGCCGTCGCGCGCTGGAAGGGTCGGATTCCCGCGCAGCGGATCTGCGGCATACCCGCCCTCACGCAGGATTTGTATCCAACATTCCTCGCACTGGGCGGTTTGAAGATGCCGCCACCCGCAGAACTTGATGGTGTGAGCATCGCGTCATTGTTGTTTGATCCATCAGCCAGGCTGGCGCCGAGAGCATTGTACTGGCATCTGCCACATTATCATCATGGCACGCCGGCAAGCGCGATCCGCGATGGTGACTGGAAGTTGATTCAGCTGTTCGAAACCGATTCGGTGGAGCTCTACAATCTCGCAAGTGATCCCGGTGAAACGACCAATCTTGCTGATCGCGAACCGCAGCGTTCCGCCACAATGCTCGCGAAGCTCGCGGCGTGGCGCACGTCGGTGAATGCACAGATGCCTGTGCCAAATCCCAACTACGATCCGGCCCGTGCCAGCCAGATCGGCAGTGGCAAATCCGGGAAGAGCGGATCGAGAAAGGGTGGAAAATAGTGAGGACGGGCCGGTTGGAGCTGACTCCGGCCGGCTGGGGCGTGGCGCACTATTTTCCGCGCGCAAGGCGGAAGCTCTCCGCGTGGAAGCGCAGGGTCGCGGTCTTCAGCTGCGCGTAGTACTCCCTGTTGGAGTGGCTGACGCCATCGAGGATGATCTTTTCGAAGGGCAGCTTCAGTTCACCGAGGAACTTCATGTAGTCCAGGTTGGGCAGGTAGTTGAAATCCTTCGTGCCGATGACCAGCAGGAGGCGCACGGGTGGAACGGGCTGCGCCGCGTATTTCTTCGCGAGGAAGAAGACGTTGTTGTGGAGGTGCTGTCCGGCATCGACAGCCTTCTGCTCGTTGCCGTATCCGGCGCCGATCGGAGCGGCGGAGCAGAAAAGTTCCGGATACTTGAAGACATCGCGGGTGGTGCCGCGCCCGCCCATGGACATTCCCTCGATGGCGCGATGATTGCGGTCGGCGATCGTGCGGTAGGTCCGGTCTATGAGGGGGATCAGCTCGGCGATGAACGCGGTTTCGCCCAACTGCCCCGTCTTCGGGTCGTCGTAGTGCCAGAGTGGGCCGCCATTGACGAACACGATGATCATCGGAGGCAACTCGCGGGCACGGATGGCCCGGTCCGCGATGGGTGCGACGGCGGGAACACCGGTCAGCTCATTGCCATTGCCGCCGTGCAGCCAGTAGACGACGGGAAAGCGAGCCTGGGAATCCATCGCGTAGTCAGGCGGCAGGTAGATGCAGTAGCCCACATCGATATTCATCGAAGGCGAATGGAAGCGGTGATGCTCGACACCGCTTGGAAGCGGCCCCGCCGGTTCCTTCCACCACGAGTGTTGCCGAGCGGGCTGCCCCTGCATTGACATCAGCCCGGCAAGAACGAATGAAGCGATTAGTACAGCGATGCGGGGAAATCGATTGGAGTGCGGTGACATGTTCGGGCGAGAGGGGAGGCTTTCAAT
This sequence comes from Opitutaceae bacterium, assembly GCA_015075305.1. Classification (NCBI taxonomy): domain Bacteria; kingdom Pseudomonadati; phylum Verrucomicrobiota; class Opitutia; order Opitutales; family Opitutaceae; species Opitutaceae bacterium. The sequence continues at coordinate 347,441 of JABTUS010000003.1, forward strand.
CAACCGATTTCAGCAGTTACACGCAACACTCTGCTGGCCGCGGGTCGAAGGCGATTGATGGCGCAGGGCTGCCTGCCAGCATTCCGAAAGTGTCCATTCAACCTCGTGCAATCGGATCGGGGTCCGCTGCTTTCAGCGTCCCGCCATCCGGGGATTGCAAACCTCAGGGAGACTGCGGCGTTGGGAGGTGATTGACGATGCTGGCATGGGTTCTGAGCAGCTCCTGCTCCAGCAGATTTCTCAAGCGGTTGACGGTGGCGGCGTGGCGTTTGTCGCCCGCGAGGTTCACGAGCTCGTCGGGGTCGTTCTTCAAATCATAGAGCTCTTCATTCACTCCGGAAGTCAGTGTCCGGATATACTTGAAATCATCCCTGACGACGAAAAACCACCAGGGAACTGTGATGTGACTGCGCAGGGGCTCCTTGCTCTGTCGGAATTCGCTGGCATCGGAGCCAAAGAATTCGGCCGTGTAAGCGAGGAGCGCCGGATGTTCCCATGTGGCTTTTGGATTCCGCAGAAGCGGCCCCAGATCATGGCCGTGCATCGCCCAGGGCAAATCAATCCCCGCGAACTTGAAGAAGGTTGGGACAAGATCCGCGCCACCCACGGGAACCGTTGACACGGCGCTCTTCGGCAGACGATCCGGCAGGCTGACTATCAGCGGGGTGCGAATATTGGCGTCATAGGGCGCCACCTTCGTATCGAAGCCATGCTGTCCCCAGGCGTACCCTTGGTCGCCGGTGAAAACCACCAGCGTATTCTGAAGCTGGTTTGTCTCCTCGAGAGACTTCATCAAGCGACCAACAGCCTCATCCAGCGACTGGACCGTCTGCGCCACCTGGCGCGACCAGGAACTCAGCGTGTCATCGTGCAGCAAGGGGAGCGCGGCGGCCAATGGCCGGACTCTATGCGGGATCGGCTGACCTTTTGGCCCCTTGATCCATTGCTCCCGGATACGAGCGTAGTCGGGCTTTCCGGGTCGGGGAGGATAGATGTCCGGCGGATTGGGTACGGTTGCGCCCGGATAGAGATCACGATGGCGTTCCGCGGGAGTGTATGGCGCGTGTGGTGCCGTGTAGCAGAGCCAGAGGAACCAAGGTTTCGATGCATCCCGATTGGCTCCGCGGATGTATTCCTCCGCCCAGTTCGTGTAATTGTCGGTGGCGTAACCTGGCACAACCCGCGGTGGAGCCCCGTTGATTTGGAGCGTTTGATTGAGGTAGTACTCGCTGGCGACCTCGCGCTGCGGCCTTCCCGATGAATAGTTCCAGACGATCTGATAGTCCCAATCCCGCCCGTACCCCGTGTCCCTGCCGGTATGCCATTTGCCAATATGTGCGGTCTGGTAGGCGTTCTTCCGAAAAACGGACGGCCAGAACGGACGCTGGGAGGGATCGTACGTTGCGCTGGGGTAGGGCTCGGTGGACCGCATGGATTCGATCGCGTAGGGCAGCAGGCCGGTGAGCTGCGTTGCCCGCGACGGCATGCACCAGGTTCCCACATAGGCATGCGTGAACCGCACCCCGCGTCCGGCCAGTCGGTCGATGTTCGGCGTGGAAATCCAGGGGTAGGCCCCCTTGTAGCAACTGATGTTGCGGTACGACAGGTCGTCGGCAAAAATGTAGAGGATGTTTGGGCGGCGCGGGGCGCTGGTCTCGGCAAGTGTGCGGCAGGCGAGCACCGGGGTGAGGCAGATTACCAACAGCTTGATCACGCTCTTCATGTTCGAAGCAGATGATGATTGTGTCGCGAAGGTTCGGCAGAAACGACGTCCAACGCGAAGTGACGCGCTGCAGCCATGCGCGGACCCGCGGCCTTGGTCGGCAATTTGGGCGTGATGCGGAGGGTGAGCACCCGTGGCATACGTTGACGTGTTCAAATAGGGCTGCGCCGCTTGTCAAGCCGCGCCAGACCATCGGTTCACTCTTGAGACCATTGAGTCCGGCCGGCAGGTGGCGCATCTCGTTTCCATCCTTTCGGGGCAACCGCCCCGCCCGCATTCGCTGCCCCCCTCTGGGCCACGCTTTGTGAAACGCACGGGAGTCTGAGGTGCGCTCGATGCAATAATTCAAAGACTTCGCGCTGCCGGGATTGTATCATAGTGCCAAAGTTTGGGTCTTTAGGCGTAGCGGGGCGGGTGGCGGTATCGGTACTCTGGGCGGCAATCAAGGATGCGTGCCCCATCGACGAATGTCATGCAGTTGAGTTCCTCCATCGGATGAGCGCTTGTGCTTCATTTTCTCCGTCCCGCTGGGATTGATTTCGCCCGATGCCATGAACGGCTTTCTTCGCAGAGTCCTTCAACCCAGTGTCAATGGTCGGCCGGCCAGTGCCAATGCGTTGGTCGGGTTCATGTGGGGTGCTTATTTCCTCAACTACTGCGATCGTCAGGCAGTCTTCGCGATGTTTCCGGTCCTCCGCGCGGACCTCAGCATGTCCGACGTGGAACTGGGGCTCACGGGATCCGTGTTTCTCTGGGTGTACGGCTGCTGCTGTCCCATCGCGGGACAACTCGCGGATCGGATGTCAAAGCGTCTGCTGGTCGTCGGCAGTCTTGCGATTTGGAGTCTGGTCACCGTGGGCACGGGGCTTGCCGGGAGCGCAATCACGCTGCTCGCCCTTCGGGCGGCGATGGGGGTGTCCGAGTCGATGTACATGCCGGCGGCAATTTCCCTGACGGCGAACGCGCATCCTCCGGAAAAGCGTTCGCGCGCCATTTCGATTCTGACCACGGCTCAGATACTGGGAACAGTTGGCGGTTCATGGTTCGGCGGATGGATGGCGCAGCTGGGCCGCTGGCGGGAGGCCTTTTTCGCACTGGGCTTGGTCGGGCTTGTGTATGCGGTGCCATATGTCCTGCACCTGCGCCGGGTCAACGAATCGGTGGCGGTTGAGACACGGGCTTCCGGCGGGCGGCTGGCCGTGCTGCCGCTGGCCCGCGTACCCACGTTTCTGATGCTTTGCGTGGTGTTCCCGATCTTTGTCTTCGGCCTGTGGCTCATCTACAGCTGGCTGCCGAATTTTCTGCACGAAAAGTTCGATCTCGATCTCGCGCGGGCGGCCTTCACTGCGACGGTGTATCTCCAGTCCGGCACCCTGGCCGGCATGCTGGGCGGGGGGCTGCTCGCGGACTTCCTTTATCGGTACACGCGGAGCTCCCGATTCTGGCTGCTGACAGCGACGCTCCTGCTTTGCGCCCCCTGTCTTCATTTCATGGGGAATGCCTCGACGCTGGCGGCCACCTGCACCGCCGCCGCGGGATTCGGGGTCTTCAGCGGCTTTCTCATGGGCAACATTTTTCCCGCCGCCTTTGAGGTCGTGCCGGCCGATACGCGGGCCTCAGCGGTCGGCATTCTCAATTTCTGCGGCAGCCTTCTCTCAGGGCTCGCTCCCCTGCTGGGAGGCATGTGGAAGCGGACGATCGGCATCGAGCGGATGTTCAGCGGGACGGCCATCGCCTATCTTGCGGCTGCCGTGATTCTGATTGCGGGCATCCGCCTGCTATTTCCGCGCGACTACGCCCGCGTCCATTGAAACCGAAGAATCATGAAACGCATACTCATCGCCGAATGCAAACAGGAGGTCTCGACCTTCAATCCTGACCCGAGCGACTACAATGACTTCATCATCCGGCGGGGTGAGGAAATCCTGCGCTACCACCGGGACATTGGCTATGAGGTGGGTGGTGCACTCGGCGTGTTCGACGCGGAACCGGACATCGAGGTCGTTCCGACCTACAGCGCGCTGTCGATCACATCCTGCGGCTCCCTCACCGCGTCATCCTGGAAACGGCTCGCTGGTGAACTTCTGGAATCCCTGCGTTCGGCTCCCAAAGCCGATGGCGTCTATTTCTGCCTGCATGGCGCGATGTGTGCTGAAACGGAGTCGGATCCCGAGGGGTATCTGCTCCAGGAAGCGCGCCGGATTCTCGGCGAGGACATTCCGATCGTCGCATCACTTGATCTCCACGGCATCCTGACGAATCGCATGCTCGAACTTTGCGACGCGGTCGTTCCCTATCACACCTATCCGCACGTCGATTTCCGGCAGACAGGAGAACGGGCTGCCCGGTTGTTGCTGCGAATACTGCGCGGTGAGGCGCGGCCGGTGACCGCAAAGGTTGACATTCCCGCTCTGGTCCGGGGCGACGAGCTTATCACGGAGACGGGGCTGTTTGGCCGGAACATTCGCGCGGCCGAGGCGTTTGAGCAATCGCCCGCCGGGTTGGCTGCGGGAATGTTCATTGGCAATCCGTTCACAGACGTGCCCGAACTTCGCACCTACAGCGTGGCGACGGCAAATGCCGATGCACCGGCGGCTGAACGAGCCGCGATGTCCATGGCCAGGGAATTTTGGGAGAACCATGAACGCATGCAGGTGCCCTTGGTCAGCCTTGATGAAATGGTCGGGATCGCGAAGGAGCCGCGAAGCGGCACGCTCGGGCTCGTCGATGCGGCTGATGCGACGAGTTCCGGCGCCTCGGGAGATGGCAATATAATTATCCGGCGGCTGCGTGACGCGGGGTACACCGGCCGGGTTCTGGCTCCGCTGGTCGATGCGCCCGCGGTCGAGCGCGCAGTTGCGGCCGGAGTTGGCGCCACCCTCACAACCGCCGTGGGCGGGACGCTCGATACCGGGCGGTTTCAACCCTGGGAAATCACGGCAAAGGTCCGGCTGCTTTCGGACGGCAGGATCCGCAGCGAGTCATTTGGCGGCCACTGGTACTCCGGTCCCACGGCGGTGCTTGAGTCGGACGGACTGACCCTGGTCGTCACCTCGCGCGCCGTGCACCTGTACGATCGATCGCTCTTTTTCGCCCATGGCCAGGATCCGCGACATTTCGATGCGGTCGTCATCAAGTCCCCGCATTGCCAGCATCACATGTATGCGGCGTGGTGTGCCCGAATGGTGAATGTTGACGCGCCGGGTTCGACCAGCGCCAATCTCCGCAGCCTGGGTCACACTCGCTGCCCGCGCCCCATTTTCCCGCTGGACGCCCATGTGCCTTTCTCTCCTGTGGCGCGGATCTTCCAGCGCCCGCGTTATCGCTCCTGACAACTCTCTTGCATGAAAATCCGTGAAATTCGCTGCGCAGGACTGCGCGGCGCGACCCCTGAAGGAGGCTGGAGCAATGAGCTGAGGCCTGAGGACTGTGTGCACACGCTTGTCGCCGTGCACACCGATGAAGGAGCCGTCGGGCTTGGCAGCGTCTTCACGAACGACGCGCTGGTCCGCTCAGCCCTCGCGGTGCTGCAGCCGCTCTACCATGGGGAGAACGCGCTCGAGCCGGAGCGCGTCAGCGAGAAGCTGCACCAGCACATGTTCTGGCTTGGGCGCGGTGGTTCGATCACCCACGCCATAAGCGGGATCGACATTGCGCTCTGGGATATCCTTGGACAGGCGACGAGTCAGCCGGTCAGCCGGCTCCTCGGCGGGCGTCACCGGGAGCGGGTGCAGCCGTATGCATCGCTTCTGATGGATGAACCCGCGCGGCTGCGCGACCGCCTGCTTGTCGTGAAGGAACAGGGATTCCGCGCATTCAAGATCGGCTGGGGCCCGTTTGGGCGTGTCAGCGCGAAGACGGACCGGGCCATCGTTGAGGCCGCGCGTGAGGCTATCGGTCCGGAAGCCAGCCTGATGGTGGATGCCGGTGGCAGCGACGCCCATTGGCCGAACGGCTATCGCTGGGCGCTGAACACGGCGCGCATGCTGGCGGAGTATGATGTTCGCTGGTTTGAGGAGGCGCTCGCTCCGGATGCCATCGAGGATTTCATCAAGCTTCGCGAGCACTCCCCTGTGCCGATTTCGGGCGGCGAGGTGCTGACACGGCGCCAGTCCTTCCTGCCGTGGATTGAACGCCGGGCGCTCGATATTGTGCAACCGGACGTGACCAAGGTCGGCGGCATGAGCGAGGAGCGGAGAATTGCGTGGGCGGCCGAGGATCACGGCATCCGCTTCATTCCGCATGGCTGGAACACGGCGGTGGGGCTTGCGGCGGACCTGCATCTCGCAGCCGCCATCCCCGGCACCGATCTCGTTGAATACCTGACTGGATCGCCTTTCATCGACGAGATCACTGTCGGAGGTTGGACGCTCGGCCGGGATGGCATGCTTGCCATTCCGGATACTCCCGGACTTGGCTTGAAGCTCGATCCCGATGCGCTGAGAAAATACACGCGCGGCGAGAGCCTCCTGGACTGAACGCGCATGAGGCTCCTGTCGGTTGTTTCGAGTGTGAAGGCCACATGTGCGATGGCGGAGTCAAGGACAGCGGGCTTGGGCGCGAGGGTGTTCGGTTTGCGATCGAGGACATGACCGAAATCCGCAATCTCGTGATACGCACTCCGACATCAGGGGAAATCTGATCTTGCCGGCGGTCATTTTGATTTTTTTCGCATGAGCACCTCCCGCGCTTCGGGCTCTCCGTTCAGTCGCGTCGTCGTTTCCAGCATGATGGGCACGGCGATCGAGTGGTATGACTTTTTTCTGTACGGCACCGCCGCAGCACTGGTTTTCAATCACTTGTTCTTCCCGACGCTCGAGCCGCTGGCGGGCACGATGGCGGCTTTTGCGAGCTACGCTGTCGGATTCTTCGCGCGACCGCTGGGCGGAATTGTGTTCGGCCATTTCGGCGACCGCATTGGCCGGAAATCCATGCTGATCACCACACTCGTCATGATGGGTGTGGCCACCTTCCTGGTAGGACTCCTGCCGACCTACGACCAGGTTGGATTGTGGGCGCCCATCCTGCTCGTGGTGCTGCGCATTGTCCAGGGGCTCGCCGTCGGTGGCGAGTGGGGCGGCGCGGTGCTGATGGTTGCCGAGCATTCGGGTCATGACCGGCGCGGATTCTTTGTCAGCTGGGTTCAGGTGGGCGTGCCTGTCGGCCTGCTGCTGGCCACGGGCGTTTTCGCCCTTTTCTCCTATCTTCCGGAAAGAAGTTTTCTCGCATGGGGGTGGCGCGTGCCATTCCTGCTCGGCATCGTGCTGACCGGACTGGGATTCTTCATTCGCCTGAAGGTGATGGAGAGCCCCGTTTTTGAGCAGGCGCGCAAGACAGGGGGAGACAGGCGCGCGCCGCGTTTGCCGATTGTCGAGGTGCTTCGCACCCACAAGAAAAACGTGTTCCTGTCCATGGGGGCGCGCATGGCGGAGAATGCCTTCTTCTACATCTTCACCGTCTGGGTTCTCAGCTATGCCACTCAGAACCTGGGTCTTTCGCGCAGTTCCCTGCTCAACGGCGTGCTGATCGGCTCCGCGGTCCAGATCGTGGCGATCCCGTGGTTCGGCGCGCTTTCGGATCGGATCGGGCGAAAGCCGGTGTACTTGGGGGGGACCGTGTTCCTGCTGGCCTTCGTGATGCCGTTCTTCTGGTTGGTTGAGACTCGCAGCGAGCCGCTCGTCTGGCTGGCCATCGTGGTCGGCATGGTGGGGCACGCGGCGCTTTACGGACCGCAGGCCGCGTTTTTTTCGGAGCTCTTTGGCACGGGCACGCGCTATACGGGAGCCTCGCTCGGCTACCAGCTTGCCGCCCCATTTGCCGGCGGGCTCGCGCCCTTGATCGCCTCCGCGCTGCTCCGATCGTCGGGCGGGGCGACCTGGCCGATCGCGGTCTATCTCGGCTTTCTCGGCGTGATAACCTTGGTCAGTGTGAAACTGGCGGCGGAGACTCATCGCACGAACTTGAGTGAGGATCCGGCGACTGCCCAACGATGATATCAATGCTGAAGACTCATTCCTTCGCTTGCGCGTGCGTCAATGCAGCGTGCGTGCTCGTGGCTGCAGCGGTCCTGCTGCCCGTGCAGGCCATGGCAGAAACGACCCACGCGACGCCGCAGCCGTTGGCTCTGTTTCGCACCGCACTCGGCCTGCCTGACCGGCCTGACGGGATTGGGGAGGAGGAGTGGAGCCGCCTGCTGCAATCAGGGGCAGAGCTGCAACGCCGTCTGGAGTCGCTCCGTGAGGACGGCGATGGTGCGAAGTGGCCGATTCCAACTGACCTTCTGGCGGATGCGGAAGCTCACTGGCGCAATGTACTCTGGCTGTTCCGGTATGAGGAGAAACTGGAGGCGGGGGATGTCGAACGCATCGAACGCGCGCTCGACGAAGGCAAGGCCCGGGCGGTGGAGCTGGCCGCGGGCACCGCTGGCTGGACGAATCGAAGGGGCCGGTTGCTTCGTGGTTTTGTGTCCGCCATCGACGGGTCCTTTCAGCCCTATGGCCTGATCGTGCCGAAGGCGTACGTTCCCGGGAGGCCGATCCGGCTGGATGTCGTGCTTCACGGCAGCACCCGTCCGCGCGGTGGTGTCGCGCTGCGCATCAGCAATCGTTTCATTGAGGCGCCGGATTCTCCGCCGGTTGAAGAGCAGGATTTTATCGAACTGTATCCGTTGGGCAGGGTGGAGAATTGCTATCGCTGGGCCGGCGAGACGGACATCTTCGAGGCGATTGAAGCCGTCTGTCGCCAGTACTCCATTGACCGCGAACGGATCGTGCTGCGTGGTTTTTCGATGGGAGCCTCAGGAACCTGGCATGTTGGATTGAAGCATCCGGACCGTTTCGCGGCGCTCGGTCCCTATTGTGGATATGTCGATACGTACCGCTTTTCCGCATCGCCGAATCCGCGTTTCGTGCGCGTGGCCGATCTTCCTCCGGTGCAGGCGGCCGGGCTTCATCTCAACGACGCGATCGATTACGCCGCCAATGCCGGCGTGGTACCCGTGGTCGCTGCGATGGGTGAGCTGGACCCCGGCTTCTTCAATCACGTTTACATGGCGGAGGCGTTTGCGAAGGAAGGGCTGAAGCTGGTCAACCTCATTGCGCCAGGGACAGCGCACCAGATTCACCGGGAGACCCAGGCCAGGCAGTTGCAGCAGATCGCTACGTTGATTGAGGCGCGCGTGGGAAAGGTGCCGCGGACCCTGCGCTTCGTCACCTGGTCGCTGAAGTATGCCCACTGCCACTGGATCGAGTTGAGACAGCTCGGCCATCACTATGAACGGGCTGAGATTTCTGTCCGACAGGACGATGAGGGAGTTGTCAGGGTCGAGGCTCTGCGGAACATTGAGTGCTTTGCGCTGGATCGCTCGCGGCTGCCGGGACCGATGACGGGGCTTGTGGTGCTGGGGGAAAAGTTGCCGCTCCCGCCGCACGAGCCGGTTGTCGTTGTCGAAAAAACCAACGCAGGCTGGCAATGGGTAAAGTCGGATGAAGGCGCGACTCCGCGTTCCAAGCGACCGGGGTTGCAGGGACCGATCGACGATGCGTTTACGGGGGCGTTTCTGTGCGTGCGCGGCACGGGCGAGCCGTGGCACCCGCAGATTGCCGCGTGGGCCGAGGCCTCGCTCCGTCGCTTTGCCTACGAATGGTCGCGTTACATGGGAGGAGAACTGCCGGTGAAGAACGACACCGAGGTGACGCCGGAGGACCTGCGCACGCGCCACCTTGTGCTGTTCGGCGATCCCGGCAGCAATCGGTGGATAAGGGAAGCGCTCCCATCCCTGCCGGTGGAGTGGACGCCTGAGACGGTCGGTTTCGACCGACGCGTGTCCGCCGCGACCCATGCTCCGGTCCTGATCTGCGCGAGCCCCCTTCCCGGAGCGGAAGGTCACTACATCGTGGTGAACAGTGGTCACACCTTTCACGAGTGGGAATTCTCGACGGTGAACTACCTCCTGTTTCCCCATCTCGGAGATTGGGCGCTGGTCGAAACGCAAGCGGATGCGACGACCTGGAAGCCCGGGGCCCCATCGTTTCCCGAGCGCATCCTGGAATCAGGCTATTTCGACGAAAGCTGGAGGCGTTGAGCCTGATCACGATGAGGGGCCCACACCCAAACCAATGGGGTCGCCATGGGCTGGGTATATTGCACACTTATGCGACTTCGACATCCCACTGCCTTGCTTTGGTGGGCTGGCAAGGTTCACGCCGTTGGCGCGTGTGGTGTTGAGCGAGCCTTCCGCTCTTTGGGCAATGGGTGCGCCGTTGCGGCTTTGATGTTGGGCGCACGGTTGCCGCTTGCGTGTGATTTATCCGGCGCTGTTCACCGGCGCGCGATCCCAGGTCACGACAAAGCGTGCCCCTCCAACGGGGGGGCATACCCCTCAACGGAGGGGATGCAGGCAACGGAGGGGGGATACACGCAGTGATGGAGGGGCACGCTCCGTCGTGACCTGGGGACGGGCCTCGCACTTCTCGTGCGGATATTTACCGGAGGCGTCAGAGATTCGAACCCTTCCGGGCGTCGACGGAGAAGCGGCCGCCGCCGGCGATAAAGAGGGTGAGGAAGGCACCGATGTAGAGGAACGCCAGTTCACCGCTGGTCGGTCCCGAGAGCTGACCCTTGTGTATCAGAAAGAATGCCACACCGAGTCCAAATGCCGATCCGAGCGCAGCCAGGCGGGTGAAGAGTCCGAGGATGATGAGGATCGGGAAAACCACCTCGCCGAACAAGGCGAGGAAGTAGCTGGTGCTGTTGCCCACGCCAAGGGGATCGTAGAATGTCGTACGCATCGTGGAGAACGCCTCGACCTTGCCCTTGCCGTGAAGCCAGAGCAGCGAGAGGCCGAAATAGACGCGGATCAGAAGAAGCGCGGCATCGGCGCTGCTGGGAAGGAAGCTGAGTTGAAGGAGCTTTTTCATGGGAAACGGAGGTTGGTTGTATGAGGCGATTCATCACTTCCAAAAAACCGACCGTCCCGCGCAGGTGATGCGTGTGCCTTGCACGGGGCGTAGACGGTTGACCGGAGGCGGCGGGATCGCTTGCATGGGCATTCCATGGTCGATCAGTACTTTGTCAAACTAGGCGAGCGCGGCTACCCGATATATTTCGGGGGCGACCTGGCGGCCGGGATTCATTCCAAGCGGGAGGCCCTGAGGACCGCGGGGCGGGGCGTTGTGGCTGTGATCGATGGTGCCGTCGCCGAAAAGCAGGCGACCGCGGTTGGCGCGATCCTGGGGGACACCCCAAGGCTGCTGGTCAACCCAGGGGAATCCAGCAAGTCGCTCGGCAACCTGGGCACCATACTCGATTTCATGGCGGCCCATCGTCTCGATCGGAGCAGCGTGCTCATTGCGATCGGGGGCGGTGTGATCGGGGATCTGGCGGGCTTCGCGGCGGCGAGCTTTCTGCGCGGGATAGCGTTCTGGCAGGTTCCGACCACACTGCTTGCGATGGTCGACAGTTCGGTTGGGGGCAAGACCGGCATCAATCTCGCGGCGGGGAAGAATCTCGCCGGTGCGTTTCACCAGCCGTCGCAGGTCTTCATTTCGACGGGTCTGCTTGCGACGCTGCCGGACAGGGAGTTTGCGGCGGGTTGCGCGGAGGTCATCAAGTACGGACTCCTCGGCGATCCCGAACTTCTGGAGCGACTGGAGGAGTCGGCCCTGACGCCGCGAAGCCCCGATCTTGCGGGCGTGATCCGGCGTTGCTGCGAGGCCAAGGCGCGTGTCGTGGAGGCGGATGAATTTGAGCGCGCCGCGCAGGGCGGGCGGGCGCTGTTGAACCTTGGACACACGTTTGGCCACGCGATCGAGCAGGCGACCGGTTACGGCGCCTACCTTCACGGCGAGGCTGTCGCCATCGGGCTCGCCGCGGCGGCCAGGTTGTCGTTGAAACTTGGATACCTGAGCCCGGCGGACATCGCGCGGGTCGAAGCGCTGATCGTCGCGCACGGCCTGCCGGTGCGCCTGCGCGAACCGGTGTCGCTCGGTGTCCTCACCGCGGCGATGGCGCGCGACAAGAAGGTCCGTGCGGGGCGCCTTCGTTTTGTGGTGATGAGACGGCTGGGCGAGGCGGCGACCCAGGATGATGTCGATCCGCAACTGGCGGAGTCGGCCTTTCGAGAGGTGGGCGCGGTGCCTTAGTTCGGAAATCCAGGAGCAATCATCATGGCCGCCATCGACGAGAGCATTGTCCGGGAGTACTTCGAGCAGAATGGTTTTCTCGTGCGGCAGATGCGCAAGTACCAGGTGACGGCCCGCAGGAAGACGACGGACGAGGAGATCGACCTGCTCGTCTACAATCCGGCCTGGCAGCGCGGAGAGCGGAAGCCCGACTTCTTTCTTTTTGTCAGCGAGCTGAAATTCCTGCACCAGGCCGTCGTGGCGATCAAGCCGTGGCACACGGATGTCTTCACGCCGGGCATGTTGAAGAATTCGCCGGAGATCTTTCGTTTTCTCGAGGGCAATGTCATGAAGCAGGCTGCCCGTTTTTTCCCAAAGTCGGACGGATCCGATGCCGCGGCGGAGGATGGGGAGGAGATCACCCGCGTGCTGGTGCTGCCCAGTCTGCCAACGCAGGAGCCCTATCGATCCCAAAGCGTGCAGATGCTCAAGGAGCGCGGTGTCGACGGCATCATTTCGTTTCGCGCAATGCTGCAGGACCTGATCGAGAACATCGAAACGAACCTGAGCTATCGAAAGAGCGACACCCTCCAGGTGATGCGCATCCTAAAGAACTACGATCTCCTGAAGGACCCGCAGATGGATCTGCTGTCGCCAAAACCCAAGTCCTGAACGAAGCAGACCCGCCGCATTTTTGAAACTGAGTCGAGCATGAGTGCAATACACCCCCAGGTGATCGTTGAGGATGGAGTTTCAATTGCCCCGGACGTGACAGTCATGGCAGGCGCCGTGCTCCGCCGCGGCACGCGTTTGGAGAGCGGTGTTGTTGTCCACCCCTATGCGGTGATCGGGGGCGAACCGCAGGATCTTCGTTTCTCAGCGGCGACGGTTTCGGGTGTCAGGGTGGGGGAGGGGACAACCGTGCGCGAGTACGTGACGATCAACCGTTCGACCAAGGCCGAGGGCTTCACGACGGTCGGCAGGAATTGCTTCCTCATGGCGGGGGTGCACCTCGGACACGATTCGCAGGTGGGAGACCAGGTTGTGCTGGCGAACAATGTGCTGCTTGCTGGTCACGTGCACGTTGGAGATCGGGCGTTCATTGGCGGGGGATGTGCGATTCACCAGTTCTGCCGCGTCGGCGAGGGGGCGATGATTGGCGGGCTGGCCCGCATCACGGTGGATGTGCCGCCGTTTTCGATGGTCGCCGAGCGCGACGAACTGGTGGGCCTGAATATTGTCGGGCTCAAGCGTCGCGGCCTTCCGCGTGAAACCATGCGCGAACTCAAGGAGGCGTTCCGGCATGTCTTTTTCACGCCTGGCAACATTCGTGCGATTGCAGCGGGCTTGCTGCCGGCGGCGCGAGCACCCGAGGTCAGGCTGTTTCTCGAATTCTTCTCGGGAGGGAAACGCGGCTTCTCACGCCCAAGGCGCGGCAGGCCTGTGGAGGATTCCGCGGAATGAGGCGCCTCGCTCTCACCTGTGGCGATCCCGCCGGCATCGGCCCGGAGATCATCGAGCGCTGGCTCGCTGCGGTTTCGCAGAAGAGCCGCGAGGTCGCGGTGATTGGTCCGGCGCGCTGGCTGGCGGCCCTGCCGCTGCGGGAGGATGAACGCATCGCGGTGGGTGCGGACTCTTACGCCGCCCTGCCCGGCCAGCCGGATGATGCGAGTGCGCGGATTGCGTGGGACGCGATGGAGCGCGCGGCCGCGGGATGCGTGACGGGCGAATTCGGAGGAGTCGTGACGGGGCCCGTGAGCAAGGCGCGGCTTGCGCGCATCGGCTTCGGATTCCCCGGGCAGACCGAGTTTTTCGCGAGCCGCTGGGAGGGTGAGCCAACGATGGCGTTCTGCGGCGGGAAACTGCGGGTCGTGCTTCTCACCTGGCACATCCCGCTGCGGGAGGTGCCTGCTCACCTGACGGAGGAGAATTTTGAGCGTGCGATCCGCGCGGCCATGGAACTGGGGCGTGCGGAGGGATTCTCGGCGCCGCGTGTGGGCGTCTGCGGATTGAATCCGCACGCGGGAGAGGAGGGCCTTTTGGGCTCGGAGGAGCGCGACACGATCAACCCCATCCTGGAACGTCAGCGTGTGGTGCATCCGGGGCTGTCGCTTTGCCTGCCCGGCGACACGCTGTTCAGGCGGGCGGTGTCCGGTGAATTCGATGTAGTCCTGGCGCTGTATCATGACCAGGGGCTGGCACCGCTGAAGCTGGTGGATTTTGACGATGCCGTGAACGTGACCCTGGGCCTGTCGCATGTGCGGACCAGCCCGGATCATGGAACCGCATTTGCCATTGCCGGCAAAGGCCACGCCAATCCGCGCAGTTTCACGAATGCCGTTGAAGTTGCGCGGAAACTGATCCGTCACCGAGCGGCGCTTGCCTGAACAGCGCGAGCGCGTCATCCGATTCGCCTGCCTCAAGGGGCGCGCCACACCTCGGAGCGAATGAGCCGGGCGCAAAATTCCGCCTGTGCTTCGAGCTGAAAACCCGAGCGCTGGAGATAGGGCGCTACTGGGGTTGCTTCACGGGACTCCAGGTGCACCAGTGTCCGGAAGGTGCGGTACATGAGTGCGTGGATGAGTCGTGCCCGTGCGCGCCTCCAGCCATGCGGAGGTATCTGGAAATCGGCGTGCAGCCATTGGCCGCCAGGCGTGACGGAACCCGCGATGTGTGATACGACCGCGTCGACGTCGTCGCGGATGAAGCAGTCAAGCACGAACGGCGTGATGACTGCATCGAAACTGCGGGCGGCAATGTCCCACGAACGGATGTCAGCCTGGTGCCAGCAGACCCGCGCTGTCGGGAGATTCCCTTTCTGAAGACGCTTGTGGGCGACCTCGATCATGCCGCCGCTCGCCTCCACGACCGTGATGTCCGCGAGCGGCGCCTGGGGGATGAGCACCTCCAGACTGCGCCCAATTCCTTCGCCAACGATGAGAATGCTGCGGGCCGCTTGGAGCCGGTCGAAGTGGCAGGTCCGCGCTTTTTGCAGGATGCCTCCCGCGAGAAAACGCTCCATCCCCCGATAGAAGGGCGCGACTCCGTCAAAACTCATGCCGCTTCCCATGAAGCGAGCGCGCGGAAGTTCCAGACCAGCAGAGCTGCGCCTCCGCCGACGAAGTAGGCGGCGACGTCCATCCAGTCGGCCGTGCCATGATGGAGCAGGAAGGGCCCGACGCCCTCGCAGATCACCGACCAGACAGCCGCGTGCAGCAGGACCTCGGACGGACGCGGGGCACCGTCATGCAATCTCCATCCCATCAGCCTCTGAGCCCAGAGGACGAACGGCAGCGCAGCGGGAACCGTCAGCAGATCGTTGAAGTGGGAATGGAGGAAGGAGGAATGCGTCCAGACCTCGCCCAGCGATCGATTCAGCGCGTACAGCGCGATCGCGGTCAGGCACAGGGGATCCAGCGCATAGCGGAAGGTTTTCACAGAAGCGCCCACATGAGCAGTCCGCTGAGAACAGCGAGTGTGATATGACCCATCCAAGGCGCGAACAGTACGGTCGTTTTCATCGAAGCGTGCAAAGTACCGCTTTCGGAGCCGCCGGTCAACTGCGCCGAATGATCAATGTAAACGTTTTTCAGGCGCCGTGTTATATCGCAATACGATGCAATCGATTGTCCGGTCGATCTACGACCTAGTGTTCTGTTGCTGAAATGACTAGACTTAAAAGTCGTTATCGTTCAACCTGCAAGCATGAGCAGGAAACCGACGATTCTGACGGTCACGGCAGACCAACGTGGCGTTTTGGAGCGCTGGGTGGGCGCGCACGGTACGCCCCAGCAGGTGGTGAAGCGCTGCCGGATCATTTTGCGCAAGGCCGAAGGGCTGGACGATGCCACGATTGCGGAGGAGCTGGAGGTGAACCGGCACACCTGCCGGCTGTGGCGCCAGCGCTTTGTGTCCGCAGGTCCGCAAGGATTGTGGGACGTGGCGAATGGCCGCGGGCGCAAGCCGCGCCGAGGGCTGGCGAAAAGGATCGTCGAAGCGACGCTGCACACGAAGCCGCCGGGGCGGACGCACTGGAGCGCGCGAACCCTGGCGAAGGCGCAGGGCGTGCATGCGAGCACAGTCGCGCGTATCTGGCAGGAGCATGGGTTGCAGCCGCACCGACAGGAGACGTTCAAACTCTCCCGCGATCCACAGTTTGTGCCCAAACTGCTCGATGTGGTGGGCGTTTACCTCAACCCACCGCAAAACGCGGTGGTGCTCTGCGTGGACGAGAAAAGCCAGATTCAGGCGCTGGATCGCACGCAACCAGGCCTGCCGCTGAAGCGCGGTCGCTGCGGCACCTGGACGCACGACTACGTGCGCCATGGCACGACCACGCTGTTTGCCGCATTGAACGTGGCCGCCGGCAAGATCAGCGGCCACTGCTTCCCGCGCCACCGGCACATCGAGTTCCTGAAGTTCCTGCGACAAATCGACGCGGAATATGCCGAGGCGGACGAGCTCCATCTTATCGTCGACAATTACGGCACCCACAAACACGAGCGGGTGCAGCGCTGGCTCGCCCGGCGTCCACGCTTCAAACTGCACTTCATTCCCACCAGTTCGAGCTGGCTCAATCTGGTGGAGCGCTGGTTTGCCGAACTCACCGGCAAGGCGGTGCGTCGCGGCAGCTTCTCCAGTGTTCCCGATCTGATCAACTCGATCACCCGCTTCATCGAGCAATGGAACCAGGAGCCCACGCCATTTGTTTGGACCGCCAAGGCGGAGGACATCCTTGCCAGGATCGAACGCTGTCGTCGCCGGCTCGAGGCCATCCAGCCCGGTTGCACCCGGCGAAAGCCGCGCAAGAAGGCCGCATGATATATGTATAGTCATTTCCGCGACAGAACACTAGTGCGTGCGGCGGGAGACAGTGAAGTGCAGACGCGGTCGAGTGTGTCGAGCAGTTCCATTGAGGGCGCGGCGGAGTCGTTCAGAAAGGAATCGACCCGTGTGCGACTGCCGCCCCAGTGTGCTGCGATGGCGGACGGCAGCGCGCGTTCGACGGCCGCGGGGGGATTGAGTCGCGCACGGATGGCCAGCGCCTGGTTGATGCAGTCGATCGCCTGGCGCGCGGCCTGGGAAGTTTCCTGCTGGAAGGTGTCTGCGTCAGCTCCGAGCAGGCGGGCCAGCTTGAGTTGTTTTTGCGCCCGCTCGATCTGCTCGGTCAGGCGCGCGGTTTCGACGGCATTGAGCGGCGGTGGAGCGTGGGGATCCGGCTCGAGCGTGCGGGTGGCGCCGCCGGTGCGCTGCATGAGTCCGCTCGCCTCAAGCGCCGCGAGCGCGTCCGCGGTTGCGCGGTCGAGCAGGACAAGTTTCGGCATGGCGCCATTTTTCCGACCGAATACTTCGCCAATGATTTCGGAAAGCGATTCGCGTGCGGGCTCCACGCCTCTTTCGACGACGACGTAGAGGGTGATTGTCGCGGGATTGCCGGAGATGCGCTCCTCGCAGGCGAGCAGCTCCGGGCCGAGAGCGGCATGCGCCAGCGCGCCGAAGGCGCGCGACGGATCAGCCGGCGCGGCGGGTCTGCCGGTGGGGGTGGGTGCGATCATCTGCTTCACACGCTCCAGCAGGGCGCTGTTGCCACGCACCGGCATGCGCGAAAGCCCACCTTTCCCGTCAAGCACTCCGTCGGCCAGGCCCTGCTTGGCGGCGAGGGTTGCGAGCATGCGGTGCTCGATGGTGTTCTCGGCGATGAGATTGATCACGGTGACCGGCCGGCTCTGGTGCTTGCGCCAGGCGCGCGCCACGCGCTGCTCGTAGCGAGCGGGGTTCCACGGCAGATCGCAGTTGATGACGACGCTCGCGACCTGAAGATTGAGTCCGACGCCGCCCGATTCGGAGCACAGGAAGACGCGGCAGTTGGGATCGTTCTTGAAGCGCAGGATCTCGGCGCGGCGCACGTTCTGGGGAATGCCGCCGGTGTGTCTGGCGTGCGCGATTTTTCGGCGAGTGAGCAACTGGGCGACCAGTTCGAGCATGCGCACCCACTCGGAAAAGACGATGACCTTCACGCCGTCCTCGGAGAGGGCCGTCGCAATGACCTCATCGAGCTCACGCAGCTTGGGGCATTCACCGCCGTCCTCGGGGTCGCCGGAGAGAATGTACGGGGTGTCGCACAGCATGCGCATCATCGCCAGCTCGCGCAGCAGCTTCTGCTGCTCGCGTGGCAGCAGCGCGCGCCGCTGGCTGATGGCGACGAGTCCGGCGACCTGCTGCTCGTGGGAGGCGTAGTGGCTGCGCTGCGCGTCGGACATGGCGACGTAGCGATGGATGTCCTGGCGGCTGGGCAGCTCGTTTTCGACATCGTGCTTCCTGCGCCGGAGCATGAGCGGCTTCAGGGTGGCCCGAAGCTTGTCTAGGTTCCGGTAGGCGGAGGGGCGTCCGCGATCGTCGAACTCGTAGTACTCGCGATTGAAGCGGAACAGCGGGCCGAGCACGGTCGGGTCGAGGAAGTCGATGATCGAGTAGAGCTCGTCGATGCGGTTCTCGATGGGTGTTCCCGTGAGCACGAAGGCGAAGCGGCTGCTGAGTCGCTTGATCGACTGCGCGGTCTGCGAGTTCCAGGTCTTGATGCGCTGGGCCTCGTCGAGCACGACGACGTCCGGTCGCAGGTGTTTGTTGATTTCGAGAACATCCGCGCGCGCCTGCTCGTAGTTGGCCAGGGTGAAGAAGGCGGGGTTCTCGTAGGATTGCCTGCGGGCCACGTGATTGCCCTGGACGATCTGGCTGGGCAAGGTGGTGAAGCGCTGGATCTGCTCCTGCCACTCGCCCTTGAGGGATGCGGGCGTGATCACGAGCACGCGTTGAACGAGTCCGATGCGGTGGAGCAGGGCGCATGCGGCGATGGCCTGGATGGTTTTTCCCAGGCCCATTTCGTCGGCGAGCAGGGCGCGTTCGGTGAACGCCAGGTGCAGCATGCCCTCACGCTGGTAGGGGAAAAGCGGGACTGTGGTTTCGCTGACCGGGTAGGCGCCGGTCTGGACCTTCTGTTCGTAGTCCCGCCGCAGCCGGCTGCGCTCGCTGCCGCGGCGGCGGCTGTCGAGCCAGGGGGGGATGTCCTGCGAAAGACGGACCTGCGGCAGCGGGTTCAGCGTGAGGTCGGTCACCAACTGACCCGCAGCGGCGGGATTTCGCAGCTCGCCTTCGGAGGTGAAGGCGGCGCGCAGCCGCGGGGGAAGCTGGTCGAGTCCGCGCTCGATGCGAAGCGACTGGATCGAGGCATCCGGGACCACCTCTATCCGTGACGAACCCCTGGCCTTGGCCATCGAGAAAGTGCGCGCCCCGGTTTTTTCGAGGTGAATGAGCACGGCCTCGACGTGTTTGCAGGTGGCCAGGCCATTGATCCGGAAATCGACGCATGTGCACGAGAAGTGGCGCTCCTTGATGTCACGAATCTCGACGTCGTAGGTGAAACCGCTCTTGGACTGAACGCGGAAATTGCCAAAGACCGGGTGATTCGGCGTGCGGTTTTCGATGCCGGGATTCTCGTCGCGGGCGCGCTGGCGGCGGCGCTCGATCTCGTCCTGGTCCGTTGTGCGCCAGTCGTGGGTGGGAGGGGCGGATTTGGAATCCATGGGAAGGGAAGCGTTTGACGTCGCGGTGGAACGGTCAAGAGCCGAGCCTTGGAGCGCCTGGGTTTTGGGCACCCGGAAGACGGCCGAACTGTGGGAGGTATGCCGACCGGAGCGCTTTGCGGTCGCCAAGTTGCGGGATGCCATGTCACGATGGGATTTTCCCGTGAGTGCATCCACCACCGCTGAATCCTCTGCCGTCCTTCCCAACGTACTTGCCGAACGTTACGCATCGCCGGCGCTCCGCGCACTATGGTCTCCCGCGGGCCGCATTGCGATCGAGCGGGACTATTGGATCGCGGTGATGAAGGCGCAGCGGGAGCTTGGCGTGGCGATACCGGCGGAGGCGATTGCGCAGTATGAGGAGGTGAAGGACAGGATTGACGTCGCCAGCATCGATGCGCGGGAGCGGACGTCGCTGCACGACGTGAAGGCGAGGATCGAGGAGTTCAACGCATTGGCGGGCCGTGAATTCATCCACCTCGGGCTGACGAGTCGCGACCTCACGGAGAACGTGGAGCAGCTCCAGTTGGTGCGCAGCATCGGCGTGTTTCGCATGAAGACGGCGGCGGCGCTGCTGGCGATGTCGCGGCGCGCGAAGGAATTTCGCGGCGTGCTGCTCACGGGCCGGACGCACAATGTCCCGGCGCAGCCGACCACGCTCGGCAAGCGCTTCGCGATGTTCGGACAGGAGCTGCTGCAGGCGTTTTGTCGCCTGGAGGAGCTGCATACCCGTTATCCCGTGCGCGGGCTGAAAGGGGCGGTGGGCACGCAGCTCGACCAGCTCACGCTGCTCGGCGGCGACGCGAGGAAGGTGGCGCGACTGGAGAGGCGCGTGCTGGCGCACCTCGGATTCAAGCGCGCACTTTTCGCGGTGGGGCAGGTCTATCCGCGCAGTCTCGATTTCGAGGTGGTATCGGCGCTTCACCAGATCGGTGCGGCTGCGGCCAGTTTCGCGACCACCCTGCGGCTGATGGCCGGCCAGGGGTTGCTGACGGAGGGTTTTCAAAAAGGGCAGGTCGGCTCCTCGGCGATGCCGCACAAGGTGAACGCGCGAAACTGCGAGCGCATCTGCGGGTTCTCGACGATCCTGTCGGGATACGTGACGATGACAGCGGCGCTGGCGGGGCATCAATGGAATGAAGGCGATGTCTCCTGCTCGGTGGTGAGGCGCGTGGCGCTGCCGGATGCGTGTTTTGCGCTCGACGGACTTTTGGAGACACTGCTGACGGTGCTGTCGCAGCTGGACGTCTTTCCGGCGGCAATTGCGGCGGAGAACGAGCGCGAACTTCCGTTTCTTGCGACCACGACGATCCTGATGGAGGCGGTGAAGGCGGGCGCGGGGCGGGAGACGGCGCACGCCGCGATCAAGGAGCATGCGCTGGCGACGGCGAAGGCGCTGCGTTCGGGCGAAGGTGACACCGACATGTTGAAGCGACTTGCGGGAGACAAGAGGCTCGGACTCTCTCGCGCGCACCTGAGCCGGGTGCTGGCGGATACCAGGCGATTTGTCGGGGCGGCTCCGCAGCAGGTGGATGAATTTGTCAAAACGGTTGCGGCTGCGACGCGGAGGGTCAAGGGGGCGGCCGCTTATCAGCCGGGACGCCTGATCTGAGGGCGAAAGCGGGAGATATCCCAAGGGGAACGCCCATCTTTCGTGTCGGGGAAATTTGGGTTTGCCAGTTGGCGGGGCGGACCGCTTTGATTGTCCCTCACGTCTGTCCAATCCTTTTCAAAAAACCACTTCTATGGCTGAAGAACTCGTAGGAAACGTCCTGGTAGGCCAGTCTGGCGGCCCCACGGCTGTCATCAATGCAAGCCTCGCGGGCGTCGTCTCAGAAGCGCTCAATCACGAGTGCATCGAAGAGGTCTATGGAACGCTGAACGGGGTTCTGGGCATCCTTCAGGAGGATTTGATCGATCTTGCTGCGGAGTCGCAGCAGGCCATTCGCGGCCTGCGCCACACCCCCGGCGCCGCGTTGGGGACGGTGCGGTACAAGCTGAAGAAGCAGCAGGATTTTGAGCGCGTGCTCGAGGTTTTCAAGGCGCACAACATACGCTATTTCTTCTATGCGGGCGGCAATGACTCGCAGGACACGGCCGACAAGATTTCGAAGCTTGCGCAGCAGCAGGGGTATGAACTGCGCGTGATCGGGGTGCCGAAGACGATCGACAACGACCTGGTCGTGACGGACCACTGCCCGGGCTACGGATCGGTTATCAAGTACATTTCGACTACGATCCGGGAGGTCGCGTGCGACAATGCGGCGATGGGCCAGCATGATCTGGTGCAGATCGTGGAGGTGATGGGACGCAATGCCGGGTGGATTGCCGCGGGCGCCGCGCTGGCGAAGCGCCGCGATCACCCGCACGATGCGCCGCACATCATCCTTTTGCCCGAGGTGCCGTTTTCTGGAGAGAAGTTTGTCGAGGATGTGAAGCGGGTGCTCAAGCGTGAGCGCTACTGCCTCGTTGTCGTTGGAGAAGGCCTTGTCGATGCGGATGGCAACTACGTTGCCGCGGGAGACAAGACCGATGCGTTCGGCCATGCGCAGCTTGGCGGCGCGGCGGAGTTTCTTCAGGGCCTCGTCGAGGAGGGCGTGCCGGGAGTCAAGGCGCGCACGCTCAAGTTCGGCATGGCGCAGCGCGCGGCGGCGCACTGTTCATCGAAGGCGGACAATGATGAGGCGTTTCTCGCCGGGCAGGCGGCTGTGCGTGCGGCGGTGAGCGGGCAGACCGACAAGATGGTCACCCTCATTCGTGGCGACGGCGACCATTATTCGGTCGAAACAGGCCTTGCTCCCCTGAGCGAGATCGCCAACGGCGTGAAGAAGCTGCCGCGCGAGTGGATCAACGAGGATGGCATTTCGATGAACTTCCAGTTTCTCCGGTATGCACAGCCCTTGATCCAGGGCGAGGTGGGCGTTCCCTATGAGAACGGCCTTCCCGCGTTTGCGCAGCTCGACAAACGGCGGGTCGAGAAGATGCTGCCGGCCTACGAGACCTGAGGCGGGTGCGGGTGGCACGCCTGCGGCGGCGGAGAGTTTAACGCGAAGTCGCGGAGTTCGCGGAGAAGAGAAAGCTTGGGTCGCGTTGGAGGGGCACGCTTTGTTGTGCCCTGGGGACGCGCGTGGCGAAACGTCGACGGAGATTTCTCACGCGGAGTCGCGGAGTTCGCGGAGAAGAGAGGGAAGGATGGTAGCGTGGATTGCCGATGGAGGGGCGCGCCTTGTCGTGCCCTGGGGACGGCGCGTGGCGAAACGGCGGCGGAAGATTAAACGCGAAGGCACGAGGACGCGAAGGTGTGAGGGAGTGAGATGGAATAGGTTGGAAGGATATGACGCGGGGCAGCGGGGTTCGCGGAGAAGAGGGGAAGCAGGAAGCGTGAATTGCAATGGGGCACGCTTTGTCGTGCCCGGATTGGGAACGATAGGGGTGTTGGGTGCGAGGCGGTGAAGTGTCGCAGGAGATTGATTGGGGAAATCACCGGCGTGGAGGCGCGACGCGCGTCCCCTGGGCATGACAAAGCATGCCCCTCCAACGGAGGGGGATGCACGCGATAACGGAGCCCCGGGGGGGATGCCCCGTTCTTGATCTGACTCAGAACGTGAACGTGTTGGTCAGGTACCAGCGCTTTTCGGGGGGTAGGCGCACCGTTGAGTACTCGCCCCAGGGCTGGACACCGATCGGAATCACGGAGTCGTCCGCGATGATGTTGCGCGCATTGAGCTGGACCTTCCACTTGATGCGATTTTTCCAGATCGTGCGCTCGTAGCTGACAAAGGCGTCCACGTTGGTCTCGTCGGGGGCGTAGTAGGGATGGGCGAGATCAAGGTTCACAGTTCCGTCGGCATTGCGCGTTGAGGGATAACCTATGCCGAGTTTGTCCTGCCAGCGCACGGCACCGCCAATCGTCCAGCCTTTCAGCTTGTCGCCGAAGATGCCGCCGCGGCCGAAGGAATAGCTGGTGATCAGATTGGCGCGCCATTTGCGCTGCTCGGCGGAGGCGGAGCCCTCCGTGGCGATGGCGGTGGCGAAGGGTACCAGGATGGTGCGGTCCAGCCAGTCGCCAAAGGTCTCGACGTTGAGGGGGTCGCCTGGCAGCCAGCCGACTGGATAGGCGTTGCGTGCGCGATCGCGGAGCTGATTCCAGACCGGCGTCATGGCCGCAATGAAGGACTTCAAGAACGGCAGTGAGTTGTTCTGAATCGTTTCCTGCCTGGCCACGTTGGCGAGGATGCGCCAACTGCGCGTCGGGTTGTAGACGATTTCAAATTCCGTGCCCTTGGCGACAAAGTCGGTGGTGTCCGTGTCGCCCGACAGGGGAACGCGTCCATTAGCTGCGAGGTTGGGGGCTGTGCCTGAAATCCCCCAGCCGTAGAGGCTGCGGAAGTTTGCCGGCAGCGGGCTGAAGAGAAGCTCAATGTCAGCGTTGCGCATGGCAACGAGCTGCGGATTGACGTTGCCTTCCTCACCCCAGAAATCGGCGACTTGAAGGACCGCGTTGTTGACCGCCTGTCCGAAGACCGCGGGACGAAGGCTCTGTCCCTTGACGTTGGTTTCAAACCAGTTCACCCGGAGACTCAGCTTGTTGTCGAGCAGGGACAGGTTGAAGCCGTATTCCTTCGTGTCACCCTCGGGCGAGGCGAGCGGTTCGTTGTAGGGATTCACTCGACCCCCTGAGGGCGTGAAGTTGCTGGATTGGTTGTAGAAGACGCTGAAGTCCGTGCCTGCGGGCAGGCGGATCAGCTTCTGCGGCCAGCGCAGCACGCCGCTGTACGTCATGGTTTCGCCCGCGACGTTGAACGGCGGGGTATGGGCGAAGTCGAGATCATTGAAGCCATAGTGCACCTTGCCGGGATCGTTGGGATCCGAGGGATTGGCCGTGAATGCGATGGATCGCTGGGCAAAGAAATCCTCGTCGCGGCGCCAGCCGATCAGGGACACCAGGTGATCCTGCAACCAGTAGCTTTGCAGCAGGAATGCCTGCGACTTGATGACATCGCGCTGTGCATTGCCGCCGTCGCTGATCTCCACGAGACTCGCTGGCGAGGCGACAATGGAACCCGGATCGGTGGTGCCGGCGGCGCGAACGAAG
Source organism: Opitutaceae bacterium (assembly GCA_015075305.1). NCBI lineage: Bacteria > Pseudomonadati > Verrucomicrobiota > Opitutia > Opitutales > Opitutaceae > Opitutaceae bacterium. Next base: position 371,960 of record JABTUS010000003.1, read on the forward strand.
TAGCTGGCGGGCGTTGCGATGGGGCCGGCTTGGATCAGCGGAACGCGGATGGCTTCAAGCTGGAGTGGATTGTTGTTTCCAATGATCGAGGGGCCGAGGTAGATCGCAGCCCCGGGTCTGCGCGCAAAGGCGTTGATGCTCGCGGTGATGTCCCGGGCGGCGGCTCCGTCGACGGCGAAGCGGTTGCGGTAGCTGATTCCCTCGAAAGCGTTCTCCTCATAGAGCGCGGTCGCCGTATGACGTCCCAGCCACTTTCCCAGCGTGGGACTGACATCCTTGAAGTCGTACTTGAGGAAGCCGGTCGCCCGGTAGGTCTCGCGGTCACTGTAGTTGTTGGTCCAGGTCGACTGGCCGTAGGCGACGGTGAAGGGGCGCCCGTAGTTGGGATTCATCTGGCCGGTGGGCAGCACCTTGTTGACGTCGATAAAGATGTGATTGCCGTTGTTCGACGAGAAGGCCGCATTGCGCGAGCGCCTGTCGATGCGCTGGGAGTCGTAGGCGAGTTCGACGCCGATGCGGTCCTCCCATGCGCGCTGTTCGAACGCCGCATTGAAGGCATGGAAACTGTCGCTTTGCCGGGCCGTCTCGTCGATCATGTGGTTCTGAAAGTCGAAGGCGCTGTAGTCGGTGAAGCCCTGCATCTTGATGCCTGCCGGCGCGAATCCAGGTTGCTGGCCTGGCATGACAAGATTGCCGACGAAGAAGGTTCCGGGAATCTGCCCGATGTTTCTGCTGACAAGAAAACGCATTTGGTCATTCGCAGTATCGCGGTTGAGCACGGCGTTGAAGGTGCCGGCTCGGACAGAGTTGGCGGCTGTACCGGTGGTAACCCGCGTCGCGCTGCGGAAGACCATGTCGGGTATGGTCGCGGAAGGACTCGAATATACTGAAAGGACCTGATCATTGATTTGATCCTGGCCGATGAGCGGACCCTCGAGTGCCGATCCAGCGGCCTGGGTGCGTGCGTTTGGGTTGACGGCTGGGTCATCATAGAATGTCCAGTCGTACCCCTGCCGGCCCGCGTCGATCCAGTAGCTCGACATGCTCTTGAACGGCAGCACCGTTATCGGCCGGTTGGCGTTTGTCCTGCCTGTTTCAAAGTTGGTGCGAAGCACGGTCGAGCGGAATGGCGAGTAGGTTAGCGCGCCGTAGACGCGTTCCTTCTTTTCGAAAGCGGGACGCTGGTTGAAGCGCTCCTCGTCGTGAAGCGCGGTCAGGCGCACGGCCAGCTTCTTCTTGATCAGCACCCGGTTGAAATCGACGGTGTTGCGCAGGCTGCTGTTGTCGCCCACGCGGATTTCGACCTTGTTCTTGTTTTGATTGAGATTCGGACGAAGAAGGGTGCTTTCGACAACTCCCGCTGGGCTGCCCACTCCAAACAGAATGGAGTTTGGGCCGCGGTTGACCGTCACGCTTTCCACATTGTAGCCGTCGGTGGCGATGTCGGTGTTGAAGAATCCGCGCGTGAAATTCGGGGCTCCCAAGCCGCGGGTGCGGCTGCTGCTCTGTGGATTGACGCGCGGCCCGTTGCCGTTGACCTGGGAGTCATTGATGTCGTTCGTGGCGCCTGAAAAATTGCCGATCGCGCCCGCCGCCTCCATGCTTGTTGCATAGACCAAAAGGTCGCTGGAACTTGTGGCACCGATGTCGTCCAGAAAGTCCCTCGTGTAAATGGAGATTGAGGCGCCGATATCCTTGACTGGCGTATTCAGGCGCGTGCCTGCGAGCGTGGATGCCGCCTGGTAGCCGGTATCCTGTGAGGCGCTCACGGTAAACGGGCTCAACTTGTAGACTTCGTCGTCTTCGGCGGGTTTCTCGGAAGGCGAGTTGGTTGGGGGCGAGTTGGTTTGAGCGTGCAGCGATGCCACGAGCAACGCGGCCAGACCGAGGTGTCGGCCACGAGCGAGCAAGGTACGGTGTGTGTTCATTGTGGGTTCAGGTTGGGTTGAGAGTGGGTTGGGTGAAAGGGATTGGTCGATTGCCAGTAAATCGATTTGCGGGACGCGGCATTGGCAGGCATCCGCGGGGATCGGAAGCGATGCGCCGAAAGGCTGGGCGCGGAGGTAACCATCATCGCGATTATGGTATCGGCGGCCGCGTCGACCCGCAACCCACGGAAACACGGGGAGCCAGGAACCCCCGACAACTTGAGCGAGGGATTCAGGCCCCCGGCGATGCGCCGGTCATTGAGCCTCGGGATCCCCCTGTGGCGAATCTGAAGTCCCCGCGGGTGCGGCAAACTCCAGCTTGCGCGTGAATCCGCGGGTGCGCCAGGCGCCGTAGACGGCACCGACGGCCAGCCAGCAGGTTCCGATGGTCAGGCTGAGGCCGGAGAGATTCACCCAGAGGTAGAAGCAGATGAGAAAACCGAGGATGGGTGGAATCAAATATCTCAGGCGACGGTCGCGCGCGCGGATGTAATAGTGGGTCAGGGCGGAGAGATTCACGCCCATGAATCCGAACATCGCGCCGAAATTGAGCAGTTGCGCGCCGAGATCGTAGCCGCGCTGGTCGTAGTCGAGGGCGAACGCGCCGATGAGCGCCACCGCGCCGACGAGGATGATGTTGTTGCTCGGCACGCGTGTGCGCGGGTGCACGTAGCCGAAAAACCTTCTCGGGATGGCGTTGTCGCGCCCCATGCTGTAGAGCAGCCGGCCGGCGCTCATGTGGGCGCCCATGCCCGAGCCGATCGTCGCGATGAGCAGCGCGACGGTCACCAGGACAAACAGCCCTTTCCCCCCCACCAGGCCGGCGACATGGGCGAATGCGTTCTCAAGATTGGGAAACGCCGAGGCCGGGCGCGCCCACACGAGTTGCGCGGTGTAGACCTCGACGGAGGAAAGCACGCCGATGATCAGGCAGACCAGCACCGTGGCGAGGAGCACATTGCGCCGGGGATTGTGCACCTCCTCGGACAGCGTCGAGATGCCGTCGAACCCAATGTACGTGAGTACGGCGAGGGCCGCTCCGCTGGAGAGGGATTTCCACGAGAACGACTCCGGGTCATAGAACGGCCGGGCCAGCGCCGCGGCGTCGAGTGACTGGTCGCGGAGCAGGTGCCGCCAGGCTGCCGCCAGAAAAAGCAGGATCACCAGTCCGAGTCCCCCGCCGATCAGCATGTTTGTGCGTGCGCTGGACTCGATCCCGCGGAGGTTGAGTCCGGTGAAGAGCAGGGCGTAGAAGACGAACCAGACGTGCTCGGGAATCTGATGGATGAAGCTGAGATCCAGTGCCATGCCGGACAGGTGCAGTGTGCCGAGTCCCGCCGTGACATCGAATGTCGCCTTTCCGCACCAGATCACGCAGATCGCCGGATTGATCATGTAGTCGAACATCATGCTCCAGCCGGTCAGGTAGCCCGGCGCGGGATGAAACTCGCGGCTGACGTAGGCGTAGGCGGAACCGGCGTTGGGATAGGCGTTCGCCATGCGCCCGTAGCTCAGGGCGGTGAACAGCATGGCGACCATTCCGATCAGGATGAGCGTGATGACGTGCCCGCCGGCCTTTTCGTAGGCGACGCCGAAGAGTGGCATGGGCGCCGTGGGCTGGATAATGATAACACCGTAGAGAACGAGGGAGCCAAGTCCCAGTGAACGCTTGAGGCTCGGGGCGGCTGACGGGGCTGAGGGGGTCGACATGAGGAAGTGGTGGCGCTGTGGTGAACGCGGCGGAGGAAACGCCTGCCGGAGGAAGGCAAACGATCGGGCGGCAGGGATGCAATGCCCGCCTTGCGCCGATTGACTGCTTTCGAGCGGACGACGCAGAAAGTTCCCCCGCGGTGCAGGCGCCGGGCGCGTGCGGAGGTGTGACTAAAGGACCACGGTGACCTTGGCGGCGCGTTCGAAGTTGCCCGGCACGTGTCCCGCGAGGGCGGCCAGCGCAAGCGAGAGCAGTTGAACGGGCAGCATTTCGAGCATCGGGCGAAGCCGCTCGGGAAGAGCGGGAAGCCGGAAAGGACCGGGCGCGGCTGATTCGCCGATGACAATCGCGTGGCCGCTCATGCGGCGGATGTCGTGCGCGAGGGACTCGTTGAGGTGCACCATCGAGGGATGGCCCGCGAAAACGAGCGCGTAGAGTCCGGGGCCTATGAGTTCGAAAAGGCCGTGGCGGAACTCCGGCGTGCTCATGCCCTCCGCCTGAATGCGGGTGGATTCCTTCAGGATGATCGCGCCTGTTTCGACGGCCGCCAGCGAGGCGCCGCGTCCGGTGAGAAAAAGGTGCCGGAGGTTCGTGAATTCACCCGCGAGCCGGCTGACCTTGGCCTCCCAGTCGGCGTAGTAGTCCCTCACCGCATGCGCGGCCTGGCTGAGCTCGGCGAGAATCGCTTCGATGTTCTCGCCGCACAGCGCGCCGCCCAGCCACTCCAGCGCGGCGAGCGTGCACAAATAGGTCTTGCACGAGACGGAGTGCTCCGGACCCGCCCGGATCACGATGCTGGCGTCCGCACGCCGGGCGAGCGGTGAATCGGCTCCATTGGTGACGCCAATGACGACCGGCTTCGACTTGGACCGTGCGACGATGTCGAGCAGCTCCACGGTTTCCGCGCTCCGTCCGGACTGCGAGACCGCGATGACGAGCGTGCGGGAGTCGAGCAGCGCGGACTGCGCGTAGATGAGTTCGGCGGTCTCGACCACGAAGGCGGTGCGTCCGGCCTGCACCAGGTGAAGGCGCAGCGGATGAACGACGTGCAGGGATGCGCCCATGCCGGTGAGCACGATGCGCTCCGCCGCAAACGCCCCTGCGGGGAGCCGGGGAAGAGAGGACAGGGCCGGCAGCGTGCCGGCAAGCGCGGCCGGCTGTGCGAGAAGGTCGCCCAGATAGGGACCGTTGATTTTCGACGCTGGATCTTTGATCATGAGTGTAGTTGAAAGTCAGATACGGGTGGGCATGACATGCGGATCATTGGCTGGAACGGCCCTGGTAGAGCACGAACTGGGAGTCTCCGCTGATTTTGAAGCCGCCATCCTGGACAATGAGCCAGCTGCGCGGATCGTAGCCAAGATGAAGCGCGCCGACGCCGCTGGTCGCGGCCAGTTGCGGATAGATGCCGGCCAGGATGATGTTGGAGCAGTGGTCGAGTCGGAAGAGCGGCCATCCGGGGCGCATGGCGGCGTTGCCGCTGTAGCCAAAGAGGCGCACGCTGCGGCAATTCTCCATGGAAATGACCGTGTAGGTGCCCTCGGCCTTCATCGAGTAGATGTCCACGTTTTCGGCATCCTTCATTTCGACGATGGTCTCACCGCGGGCGTGGAGCGGATCGATGTGGTAGAAACGCAGCGGTTCGCGGGTGCCGTGAATCAGCAGATGCCGGTAGTCGGGTCCCTGCGCCCACCAGCCCAGAAGGGTCTGCGAATACCAGCGGCCGCCGCCATTGCCGTCGATGACCACCATGGGCTGGCCGATGGCAGGGGCGTTGGGATGCCAGGTCGTGCGGATCGGGTAGATGTTGCGCACAATTGAATTCCGCCCCGCCTGCCAGCGGAGCGCGTAGACCGCTGGGTTGGTCACCGGCAGCACCAGCTTGACCATGGCAAGCATTGAGCGGGCGGAGGCGTCATTGACGGTTTCCACCAATGGCTGGGGATGCGCGAGCGTGCCGAAGGCAGGCGCACCGGGCAGGGGGGTGATGACGCTGATCAGGTTGGTCACGCCGAAAAGCTTTGTGTTCGCCCGCAAGCGCAGCGGCTTCGAGATGCAGTAGGTTCCCTTTGCCAGAAAGACCGCGTCGTGGGCGTCGATGGCCCCCTGCAAGGCGGCGGTGTCGTCCTTCACCCCATCGCCCGCGGCGTGCCAGGGTGCGGAGCGGACATTGGCGACACCGGGCGAGAACCAGTCCGGCTGGCCGGGAAAACGATGACGCGACAACAGGTCCGCGGGAGGTGGTGCGGGGCTTCCGATTTCGATGAGTGGGGTTTCCTGTCGCCGGCCTTCAATCCAGAGCGGATCCCTGCGCAGATCGCCACCCAGGAAATCGGGCGCCTTGACCGCTCCGCCCCAGATGCCGCGTCTGACGTGCGTCCATCCGGCGGCGTTGCCTGCGAGCGGCGCTTGATCCGCGATGCGGGCGATCGTAGCTGCATTTTCGAACCAGGTGTTGTCCAGCACCACCGAACGCGGCGTGGCGATTGGCGGCTCCCCTTCATGGGTGCGCACGATGCTGTCGATGACATTGATTCCGGCATCCCAGCGGGACGCGCCCAGTTTTCCGCGGATGGGCGCGCCCCGGATGTCGGCGCCGACAACGGTCAATGGACCGCGTCCGCTGTAGAATATCGACGCCTCGGTCTGGTCGCGCAGAACGGCGTTGCTCACCAGTGGCGACGGCTGTGTGCCGGTCAGGTAGAGCCCGTAGCGTCCTCCCGTCACGCGGACCGCATGTGTGGCGCCACCCGAGCCGGGTATGCTCAGGATTCCGGCGAAGGCGCCGGCCGCCTTCACCGAGACATCCTCGATCGTGGATCCTTCGGCCCCGCGGTGGTCGATGGCCGCGGCTCCGGGGTTTCCTTCGCCGAGCTCGAAGTCGACGCTGAGGACCTTCTGGTTGAAATTGATGTTCGGCTGCGACTCGGTCGGCACCGGTTGGGGGCCGGTCTCGCGGCGCGCCCAGAAATAAATCACGGGCTTCGGCTTCCCGGCGTCCTGAAAACCGGGCGCATGGTCGGCGAGGACAATGACCGCGCGTTCACCCTCCGTGGGTCCGACGATCACGCATGGGTAGTTGAATGATGGATACGCAACCCAGGGGTCCGACTGACCCTCGTAGCACCAATGGTCCCATTTCACGGTGCCCATGACCGCCTCGATTGTGTCGGACACCAGATAGCGGCCGGCGGGGAGGTAGGTGACAAGCTGAGCGTCACGCGCGTCACTCACCGCCGACTGTATCGCCGCCGTGGAATCGCGTTTGCCTGTCGGATCGGCGAGGTAGGGCGCCTGGGTCACGTCCAGGAAGCCCTGCGCGGCAAGCTTCGGATCGCCGTAGTTGGCGAGAATGAGGCGGGCAGCCTCGCGCACTTCGGATTCGGTGCGAATGGGCTTCTCGCGATTGTCCTTCGCGCCGAGCACGCCGGCACCGATGGCTGCAAGGATCAGAGTGGAAGAAATGGGACTGAGCAGATGCATGCGGATCGGTGGTGATGATAGAGGACCTTGGTGACGGGGTTCTTTTTCGAGAGGTCGACTGGCGCTTGAGGCACTGCCTTCAAGAGCCGGGGGCGAGGCTGTCCGACCTGGCCACCTCGATCAGCCGAAATGCGCCCGCAGGCACGTTTATGGGACCGATCCGGTCGAGAGGGCCGAGATTCTTTCCCGTCAGCCGATCGGTGGCAATCCAGGTGCCCGGCAAATGGGCTGAGATGCGCACGTTCCGGTCTGACGGATCGATCCAGCCGGGATCAATGAGCGAGATGAGGTGGCGGCCAGGTGAGAGCTCAATGTCCTGATGGAGGACGCGGCCCTCGACGAGAAACGGGAGCTGAGCCGCGCCTGCAGCCAGTTCTGCGGAGATTTCGCTGCGGGCCTCGTCCAACGAACGGGCGTGACCGTCCTTCTCGAGCGCATCGCCGTCAGTGCTCCAAATCGATTTCCACGGAGCATGCGGATCGGTTTTTCCGCCAGGAATGAGTGCGACGAAACCGTGTGGGGCGGTGATGGGAAGGTGGGTGGCGTCGCGGCGTGTGCGTCCCCAGAGGTAGGTTGAAACATCCGTGGGGGGCAGCGGTGCCATGCCCCAGTAGGCATCGAGGCGGTCGAAGGCCCATGGCTGTGAGTCCGTGGCGTCGACACCCCAGTCCTGCATCTGGTGATAGTTGCCGCCGTGCGTGACGAAACGTTTTGACGGGACGTTCATCACCAGCGCGACGGGCGAGATGGCGCGCACCTGGTCCCGGCGCGGAGGCGTGATCGCACCGCGACCGAGCAGGTCGAGAAAGATCCCCGCTCCCTCGATGCCCGTGATCGTCCAGTCGGTGCTTCTCCGATCGCGTTCTCCATTCAGGAACATGAAGACCTTCGCCCCCATGAGCGCCTGGCTGACGAAGTAGCGGAGCGACGGGTGACCGCTCATGGGGTATTCCCACTCCCAGGCACGACTGAAGCTGTACCAGTCGGCGCTGCAGCGGCTGGCCCAGTTGTCGACCTGGCCGTCCAGCCAGAGGCCGACGCGCGCGGCGAGATTGACGTCGGGGCTGCGCGAGTTGCTGTCCTCGACGGCGGGCACGATGACGGAGCGGTAGCGGCCGTTGAAGATCATGTCGCGCACGCGGGGATTGGCGGGCCATTCCGCCCACCAGACGCCCTTGTTGCGCGGGATGAATCGTTTTCCGTGGCGGAGGCAGAGTTCGAGGATCGGACGGATGAAGTGCTCCATGTAGTAGGGCACCTGGTCGGGCTGGGAGTCCTCGGCGCTGATGAAGCCCATCAACATTTCCGGCGCGGCATCGAGCATCGCGGCGACTGTCGCCACCTCGAGGTGCGGGGAACAGGCGTGACCGACCTGCACCCAGAACGGGCATCCGGCGTCCTCGAGGGTCTTTGCCGCGGCGACGATCTGCGCGCGCGTCAGATCATGGGCGAGCCTTCGATCGCGGCTCCAGGGTTTGCCATCGGGACGCAGAAGCGGGGCGTTCTCTCCCGGCCAGAAGGCGGTCGCGAAGCGCACGCGCGGATAGGGGAATCGCTTCTGGTAGGCACGGACCTCGGCGATCCAGTTGTCGAACTTCCGCGGATTCCAGCCGTTCCAGATCGTGTGATTGACGATCACATCGAACGGACCGTCAGCTCCCGGCAGCGGCGGACCCTTCCACTCGCGCGCGATTCCGCCGAGGTTTTTCAGCGTGACGCCGATTTGCTTCATCTCGTTCTGGCGGCCGAGCAATTCGAGCGACTTCTCCCATCCGCGTTCGAAGGTCAGACGGTAGAGGCTGTCATCGCCATTCGGACTGGATCCCAGAATGACGCTGCCAAAGGGCGCGCCGGGCAGGACGGCTGCCGCCGTGAAACCGATCGGGGCCGTCGCGCCGCCGATTTCCCGCGCAGCGCTGTCGAGCAGCCGCAAAGTTGATCCCTCGATGAGAATGAGCTCCTTTCCCGGGGAGGAGTGAACGTCCCCTTGGGCGAAAAGACGCATGGTGTAGTGTGTGGAGTAGCTCGACTGCGGAAACCGGTCGGGCAGCGCGGTGGATTTCCAGGCTCCGTTTTCAAGACGGCAGAGGGCCGGGGTGAAAATGAACTCCGCAAGACCATCTTGGTTGAGATCGGCGGCGATGCCATTGGCCGAGCGCAGACTCAGGAGCGGATCGCCGACGTGGGTGCCGAGAGACAGGCCCGCAGCCATCGGCCCGAGCTGCGGACCTTTGAAGCACTGCACATCCTGCTTGTTGCCGCGGATCACGAGGGCCGCAATCTCGTCCGCCCCATCACCGTCGAAATCACCGGCCCGCATCACGCGGATAAATCCGTCGACGCCTGCGGCGGCGAGTTTCGTGCCATCGGATGAAAAGGCGGTGACTTCGCGCGAAATTCCACCCGCGAGAACGACAGGGGTTTTTCCATCGAGCCGGGCGATGGCCACTTGATAGACCGGTGCGTGCAGGTCGGCGGTCCAGCGCTTCCTGCCCGCAAGGTCGAGCACGGTGACGCCGCCGTCGGCGCTGGCGGCGACAATCTCATCGCTGCCGTCGCCATCGAGGTCTCCTGATGCGAGATCGAACACGAAGCCACCAACGGGCGCATCCCAGAGGTGCCGGCCGTCGATGGAAAAGGCGCAGATCCGATTGTCGTAGGTTGAGCCGACGATCAGATCCGAATTCGATCCCGCGTTGGTATGCGCGATCGTGAGCCGGTAGATATTGCGTCCGTGGGTGGGAATGACTTCGACGCGGGCCGATGCCGCTATTGCGGCCAGCAGGAAAGCGACGGAGGCCAGTCCGCGGCGGAGGAGTCCGGCGGTAGTCGGTGACGCGGGCATCATGACCATCCTACCGGCAAAGTGGTGCGGGATTCAACCCACGCGATTTCGTGGATTGCAGTTCAAGGGGTCGCACACTAGCCTCTTGCACTCTCCCCCGTCGGCCTTTCGGAATTGGGGAACAATGATTGATTCCCGACTTCTCATGGTTATGCGCATCGCCTCCCTGCTGCTTGCATCGCTCACAATGGCCACGGTCGCAATGGGTGCGCCGGACCGCCCAAACATCCTCTGGCTCACGAGCGAGGATCATGGACAGGAGATGGGCTGCTATGGAGACAAGCTTGCGCGCACGCCAAATGTCGACGCGCTCGCGGCCAAAGGCATGCATTTCCGCTTTGCCTGGTCGAATCATCCGGTCTGTGCGCCGGCGCGCACGGCCATCATCACCGGGCTCTTCGGCGAAAGTTCCGGAGGCATAAACATGCGATCGATGGTGCCGCTTCAGCCTGGTGTCCGCCTTTTCCCGGAGTACCTGCGGGAGGCGGGCTACTATTGCGTGAACAATTCCAAGGAGGACTACAATGTTCCGAAGACCTCGGGCACCTGGGATGTTTCATCGAAGGATGCCCACTGGCGCAATTGTCCGGCGGGGCATCCCTTTTTCTCGGTGTTCAATTCGTTGAAGAGCCATGAGAGCCAGATACGTTCGAAGCAGGCCAGCCTGCCTGGCGGCATCATCACCGATCCGGCGAAGGTGCGCGTGCCGGCCTTTCATCCGGACACGCCCGAGGTTCGGAAGGACTGGGCGCGCTATTACGACATCGTGAGCGCGGCCGACGCCGATGCCGGAGCGCACCTGCGCGAGCTCGCGGCGGCGGGGCTGGAGGATGACACGATTGTGATCTATTTCGGAGATCACGGCAGTGGCATGCCCCGCTACAAGCGCTGGCCGGGCGACTCCGGACTGCGTGTTCCCCTGGTGGTTTACATCCCAGAGAAGTGGCGCAGCCTCGCGCCGTCGGACTATGCGCCGGGGGCGGTTTCCGACCGTCTGGTGAGCTTCGTCGACCTTGCCCCCACCATGCTGAGTCTTGCCGGTGTAAAGCCGCCCGCGTGGATGCAGGGAAGCGCCTTTGCGGGCCGGTACATCGCACCGGGCCCCAAGTATCTTTTTGGCGGACGAGACCGCATGGACGAATGCCTGGATGTCGCCCGCAGTGTGACCGACGGACGTTATGTCTACATTCGGAACTACTATCCCTTCCTCTCCGACGGACAGCACATCGCCTATCAGTTTGAAACCCCGACCACGCGCATCTGGAGGCAGTGGTTTGATGAAGGCCGCACCAACGAGGCGCAGAGCGCGTTCTGGCGGACACCGCGTCCCGCGGAGGAGCTTTTCGATCTGACGACGGACAGGGATGAAGTGCGCAACCTTGCCGGATCGCCGGCCCACGCGGAGGAGCTGGCGCGTTTTCGCCAGGCGCTGCGTGCGCATCAGCTTGAGGTCCGTGACATCGCGATGCTGCCGGAGGGGGAGATGCGCGCCCGACTTGTCGCGCACGAGCCGGTTCCGGAACTGGAGCGAGTCATCGAGACAGCGGACCTTGCGTCGCGCGCGTCGCCGAATGAACGCAGTGAACTCATCAAGCGCCTGTACGACCCGGCTTCCGCGGTGCGCAGCTGGGCGGCGCTGGGATGTCTCATCCAGGGGCCGGCGATGGTGAAGGCGGCGGCCGGTCCGCTGTCAGTGGCGCTGGCTGACTCATCGCCCCATGTGCGCATTTCCGCGGCGCGGGCGCTGGCGCGTTATGGCACTGCGGAGGAGGTGAAATCCGCGCTGGAGACGCTGCGCGAACTCGCGCCGCCGGACGTGAACGGGTTCTTTGTCGCCTTGGAGGCGCTCAATGCAATCAACGACCTTGGCGTCCGCGCCGGAGACCTTCGCGCCTGGGCCTCCCGCCTGAGCGCCGACATCCCGTATCCAAACGAACGATACGATTCCTACCTGCCCAATGTCATTGGAAAACTCGGACAGCCGCCCGAGGGACGATAGGGCCGGGGGCGACCGCCGACGGCCCCGATCCTGAAGGGGTCAGCCCCTAATGTTTGTGGTTGATCTTGGCGCACCTGGTATTGTCGCGGACTTTCGCAATGTGGCTTTGGGCGTTCTTGGTGGTGAGCGCGCTTGCTGCATCGCGCCATGCCAATGGGGTTGCTTAGTTTGTTAGGCCTTGATTGTCTGAGGGCTGTCGTGGGCTGGGGTAGAGGAGGGCCCCGCACCTTCAGGTGCTGACATTGCGATGCGGGGCCTGCAGGGTTGGAAATTGAGGCTTTACACCATGGGCGGGGACAGGCACTTCCTTACCTTTCAACACTCTCACCATGGGCAATCTGAAGAAGAAGCGTCGTCTCAAGATGAACAAGCACAAGCGCCGGAAGCGCTTGAAATCGAATCGCCACAAGAAGCGCACGTGGCAGAAGTGAGCGCCGGCTGCGCGATTATTTGAGGTCCGGGTGGCCTCGCCGATTTTCGACCCGCTGCATGATCGCAGCGGGTTTTTCTTTTTTTTGACAGAAGCCTCCAGGAGCTGATCCCGGATCGTTTGCACAGTTTTAGCAAAGCCGGTTAAGTTCTGGTAAATGCGGGTATTACGCAGGGGCTGAACCTCAAAATGGTTTGCCCGACGGGGTGGTGCGCCGATTCGTCGTGGAATCGAATCAACGCGTCCACTCACCATGCGACTCCGGCCAGACCAAACGACCTTAAGCTTCGCAGGACCCCGTGCCGTATAGGGGCGCGTAGCGACCGTCATGCTATTTTCCACCAAACCCAAAGGCTTCTTCATCGACTGGAACGATCATGGAACATTCGTTGCCCGCACCAGCGGCCCGATTCCGCCATTCGTAGTCGAGGAGTTGCGAGAAGTTCCGTCCGGCGAGGCCACCGCGCTTGCCGAAACGCTGAAGCAGCTTCAGCCAAAACGGAGCCAGACCGGATTTGTCCATGCCACCGTGGGCATGCATTCCGACCAGCGTTTGCTGCGTCGCGCCACCCTTGAGGTTAAGCGCGTCAAGGAAACGGGCTATCTGGATGAAGTGCTTCAGACGCAGTTCAAGGTCGAGCCTGACAAGTTCATTGCGGCTGTTCTCAACGCCAGTGACGGGGCGGAGTACGACATGGCCAAGGCCACCCAGAAGGATGTCCTCTTTTGCGGCGTGCCCCAGGAGGAGGTCATTACCTTTCAGGACACCGTGCTCGCCAAGGGCATTTATCCGGAGCGGGTGGAAATCGGTTCACTGGCGGTCATTGGTGCGCTCGTCGATTACCTGAGCTACACGCAGTCGAAGGTTCCGACGCTGGTGCTCGAACTCGGCTACGACACGACGCATTCCTTCATCATTTCGGCGGGCGGAGTGGACTCCTCGCGCCCGATTCCGATCGGTCTGTCCTCGATGATTCCCGTCGTTCAGAAGGAACTCGGCCTGAAGGACGAGGAATCCGCCAAGCGGCTCTTTTATTCGAACACGTTTGATTTCACCGGCATGGGCGCGCAGCTCATCCGGCGTCTGCTCACGGAACTGCAGTCCTCGATCGGCTTCTACGAGGTCCAGACGGGTCTGACCGTGGGACAGGTGGTGTGCACCCAGCTTCCGCTCAAGCTCAATTGGATCGCCGACGTGATTGCGACCCAGCTTGCGGTGAGGTCGCTCCGCCTCGATGTGGTTCCCTGGCTTCACGCCCGCAGCATCACGCTTGCGGATTCCCCCAACTCCCTGGCCGCCGATTCCCGCTGGCTCGGCGTATTCAGCCTGATGGTACAGTACCATGCCCTCGCTTCTGAAAAGAAAGACTGAGAAGGGGCAGATGCCTCTCGTGCCTTCCTGGCATCCGAACTTCCGCAATTTCGAGCGGTTGCCGGACACGAAGGCCGTGCGCACCTCGTTCTTTGTGAACGGCGTGGCGGTGGTCATCGCCATCTCGCTGCTCCTCGTTTTTGCGTACCAGGAGTACGCGCTGCATGTGCTCAAGCGCCAGGTGGGCGAGTGGGAGGCGCGCATCGATCGCGATCAGAAGCCAAGCGCCGTCGCGGTTGCCGAGTACAAGAAGTTCCAGGCTGAGGAGAAAAACGCCGCCGAACTGGAGGCATTTGTCAGCAGTCCGGTCGTCCTTTCCTCGCTGCTGCTCGACCTCGGCCGCACACTGCCGCCCCGCATCGCGCTGCTCAATGTCATCTATCGGCTGGACGGAGTGAATCTGCGCGGAGTCGTCCGTGGTGCGGGTGACCGCGCCAGTGGCGAGGTGGCCGCCTACGTGCAGAAGCTCAAGAAGGAGCCCGCCTTCAGCACGGTGTTTGACAACGTCTCCCAGTCCGCGCTGGGCCGCGATTCGCAGGGGGACCGGCTTTCGTTCGAGTTGTTCATGAAGTTCAAGGGCGCGTCCGCCCCGGCAAGAAAATGAGCAAGGACAAGACATCACCCGGCTTTCTGAAAAAGCATCCGCTGAGCGTCGGCTGCGCGCTGCTGAGCGCGCTGCTCATCGCGGGGATCATTTATCGCCGGGATGCGATGCCGGCCACGGTCACGGATCTTGAGGAGAAGACGGCGAAGGGCGAAAGGCTCACGGCCAACCTCACCAACTCCAACCAGCTCGTCGAACAGAGGGACGCGATGGCAAAGGTCAACGCCCTCGTTGCCGGCCGCCTCGTCAAGGCGTCGGAGCTCGCGAAGAACCTGCAGTATTTCTATCGCATGGAGGCCGAGACGGCGACGAAGTTCATCGAGCTTCGCCAGCAGGCGTCGCCGACGTCGGTCAAGCCGGGCAATGCGTATCTTTCCGTGCCCTATACGATGACCGTCGAGGGCAGCTACCTGCAGCTAGTGACCCTGCTGCGGCGCCTGGAGAATGGCGTCCATTTCTGCCGGATTCTGAATGCGACGATCACCCGCGGCGCGGGTGATCCGGCCAGCACCGTGAGTCCGCTGACACTGACCATGAACCTCGAACTTCTCGGCCAGCCATGAGCAGGCTCACGGCAGGACTTCCCTTGATTTTGCTCGCGACAGGCATTGCGGGTGGTTCGCTTGCGGCCGCGCCGGCGCGGGGCATCAAGGCGGACATCAATCCAACGGCCGCACGCGCGGCCATGCTGGAGAAGGCGCAGAGGCTCACCCGTCAGACGGAGGTTGCCAACCTGCCGGCGACGACGGTGGATCCCTTCAACCCGGCCAGCTTCAACGCCCCTGATCCGGAGGAACTGCGACTTGCCGCCGAAGCCGCAAGACGCGCCAGACCGGTGGCAGGCCCGCGCGTGGCCTCCGATCGCGATCTGCTCATTGCGATCGCCGCACAGATCAAACCCACCGGCACAATGAGCCTTGGCGGTGAAGCGATCCTTCTCGTCGGCTCCCACAAGATTCGTGTCGGGGAAACCATTTCGGCCTCTTACGAGGAGAAACCGATCGCCGTCACGGTGACCGCGATTGATCGCAACAGCTTCAGTCTCCGCCTCAACGGCGAAGAATTTACTCGTCCAATCAAATCAGGATCAAATCCATGAGAACCCGCCTGCTGCTCCTCGCGCTGCTTTCCAATGCAGCCATGCCGCTCCTCCGTTCGCAAACGCCAGCGGCGGTGGAAAGCCCGTCCGCTCCCAATCCCGATGCGCCTGCCGCCGCTGCCGCGCCTGCACCGGCGGATCCAGCCGCAGCGCCCGCCGTGACACTTGCACCGGTGGAGACCGCGCCTCCCGCGACCAAGACCAAGGACACGCTGTCCGTCGACTTCCCGGATGAGGAGATTCGCTCCGTCCTGCGCAATGTCGCCGACCTGTTCGAGCTGAATCTTGTCATTCCGGAGACGCTCCAGGGAAAGACCTCCGTCAAGCTGCGCGATGTCACCTGGCGCCAGATCTTCCAGGTGGTGCTGTCGCCGGTTGGCTACACCTTCGTTGAGGACGGAAACATCATCAAGATCGTCACATCGGAGTCCCTGAATCTGGAGCCCGTCACGACGGATGTGTTCATTCTCAACTACGCCAAGGCCGAGGACATCAAGAAATCCGTCGAGCCCCTGGTTGAAGCCGCCGCCGGCGGCCGAGTGATCGTGGATTCGCGCAGCAATGCGCTCGTCATCTCCGAGAGGCCGACCCGCCTGAGCCGCGTGCGCTCCATCATAGAGCGCCTCGACCGTCCCACCGAACAGGTGGTGATTGAGTCCAAGTTCGTCGAGGTCTCCGACCGCGACGTCAAGAATCTCGGCGTCAAGTGGAGCTCCCTTGCGAACTACAACATCAGCGCGGGTCCCTTCAGCCAGAACTTCTCCCGCCAGCGCACGGGTGGATACAACAACTCGAGCGACAACTCATCGTCGACAACGGGTATCACGAACAACTCGTCGTCCGCGGGCTCCAGCAGTTCGAACTCAGTCGCATCGGTCAACGGTGCCGTCACCGGCACGTCCACGACGGGCTCCAGCCTGAGCCTGAGCAATGATGGCAAAAACGGCACGAGCGACGCCTTCACCGCGCTTCAGGGGCTGGTTAGCGGCGGCAACACCTCGCGCCTGGCCACGGCTCTGTTCAGCGCCGATCAGCTCCAGGTTGTCCTGAGTGCGCTGCAGACGCTGTCCGACATCAAGGTCGTTTCCAATCCCACTGTCGTGACCCTCAACAACACGGAGTCCTCCATCAATGTGGGCGAGGAGTTCCCGATTCCGAACTACACCTACAACCAGGAGCGCGGCACGTTCGAGGTCTCGGGCTTCCAGTACCGCCCGATTGGCATTCTTCTCAAGGTCACCCCGCAGGTGAACAGCCAGGGTTTCATCAAGCTCACGCTCGAGCCTGAGGTCAGCCAGCGCAACGGCGAGACCTCGTTCGGCGGCGCGGGTGGAGCCCAGATTCCGATCATTGCCACGCGCAAGGCCAAGACCCAGGTGTCATTGAAGGATGGATACACGATGGGCCTTGGCGGGCTCCTGACCTCCCGCTCCGAGGATGCGTCCTCCAAGGTTCCGCTTCTGGGGAGCATCCCGATCATCGGCCGCGCCTTCAAATCCAAGAATCGCGACCAGTCGATGACCAACCTCGTCATCTTCATCACGGCAAAAACCGTCGCCGCGGATGGCGCCCCCATCACCGAGGTCTTCGATTCGCGCAACATCCGCCGCATGAACATCAAGAAAGAGGACCTTCCCGGCTACCGCGATCCGTCCGATCCGTTCGCGCCCCTGCCCGAGCCGGAACCGGTCGCGAAGAAGTCCTTCTTCCACCGCAGCTCCTCCGCTGATCAGTCGGTCAGGAACAACTAAGCCGGGTGTTTTCATCCGAGCTTCACTCCAACCTCAGCCTTTGAAGGTGAGTCCATGAAATTTCCAAAAAGAGCCCTCCTCGGACTGCTCGCAGCGTGGGTCGTCTCCCTGACGCACGCCCAGCAGCAGCCAGTCGTCGCCGTGCGCATCATCAATGTCGAGGTGTCGACCGGGCCGGGCGAAATCCAGTCCATCGAAGTGACGTCGGGCGGCACCGCCTATGGCGTCGCACCGGTCGTCCAGATCACGGGCGGCGGCGGCACGGGTGCCACCGCCGAGGCGGTGATCACGGGCGGCGGCGTTGTCCGGGTCAATGTCACCAATCCCGGTTCCGGCTACTCGAGCGAACCGACGGTCACCTTCCTCGGTGGCGGTGGCGCGGGTGCCGCCGCAAAGGCGAAGATCACGCATCCTTCGGAGAACTTTCCGAATCCCAACGAGGCGTTTGGTCCCTCCGGGGAATTTGTCACGATCAGCGCGCTTGCCAAGGGCACGTTTCCCGCGGCCGGCTACACGTACACGTTCTACATCAACGGCACGCCTGTCGGGACATCCATCAACAACAAGAACAATCCGTCGGTTCCCGGGATGATCTCATGGACGCCGCCGGCGCCGGGAGCATACTTCTTCACCGTCACCGCCAGTGACGGCACATCCCCGCTTGTCACATCGCTGCCGGTCCGCTTTTTCGCGACCGGAGCGGTGATAACGAGTCCGCAGAATCCCACCCTGGTGCCCGCGGGCTCCTCCGTTGTCATCAAGGGCGACGCGACCACTCCCCAGGGATTTGTCCGCCAGATCGAATTCTTCGTCGATGGCGTCAGCCAGGGCGTGGACACCACCGCCCCGTATTCGATCATCTACACACCCCCGTCCGTTCCCGGCGCGCATTTCATCACGGCGGTCGCGACGGACAACAACGAGGTGACAGTCGAGACGCCGGATGCCGTCATGATCACGACGATCCCCGCCATCGGCAGCCTGCCCGTGGTTGAGATTGCGAGCCCGACCCACGGCTCGGCCCTGCGCATCCCCGACTACTCCGTCAGCTCCAACGCCTCGATCCCTATCAACGTGATCGCGAGCGACAGCGATGGTGTCATCACCAAGATCGAGACCTACATCGACGGCGTGCTGGTCAACACGGACCAGCAGTTCCCCTACAGCTTCAACTGGCAGCCGCAGACGATCGGGACGTACCGCATCGTTTCGCTGGCTTTCGACGACAAGAACAATGTCGTCGCTTCGAATCCCAGCGTGGTCA
This sequence comes from Opitutaceae bacterium, assembly GCA_015075305.1. NCBI lineage: Bacteria > Pseudomonadati > Verrucomicrobiota > Opitutia > Opitutales > Opitutaceae > Opitutaceae bacterium. The sequence continues at coordinate 390,446 of JABTUS010000003.1, forward strand.
TCGTGTCCGCTCCACCGACGGTGACGATCACGCAGCCCTCCGACGGTGCCACGCTGCCCGCGGGCGCGCCCGTCACGGTTGCTGCCAACGCCAGCGACAGCGACGGTTCCGTCATGTCGGTGCAGTTCTTTGCGGACGATGTGCTCATTGGCGACGACACCACGCCTCCGTACAATGTGACCTGGACTCCGCTGGTCACGAGTGAGGGCAAGATCGTGGAGGTCACCGCGCTTGCGACGGATAATTTCGGCATCACCCGGCTGTCCTCGGTCGTCAGCATCCGCGTGACCGGCTCCGGCTCCGGCACGGGGTCCAACATCGGCAGTCCGCCGACGGTCCTCGTGACGAGCCCCGTGGACAATTCGAAGGTGCAGGTCAACCAGACCTACGTCCTGACTGCACGCGCCGGTGACGTTGACGGCAACGTGCAGGCGGTTCAGTTCTTCGCGAATGGCCGGAGCCTCGGTGCGGACACGTCCTTTCCCTATTCGATAGAGTGGACGCCAACCAGCTTGGGCAACTATGCGATCCAGGCAAAGGCCCTCGACGACAAAGGCAATGTCGCCACGTCCGAGGTAACGGTTACCGTCGTCGCCAACAGCAGCGGTCAACCGACTGTGTCGCTCATCTCGCCGCGCAATGACAGCCTTGCGACGGTAGGCTCACCGGTTGTGGTCGCGGCGCAGGCCGCCGACTCCGACGGCAGCATTGTCTCCGTCGACCTGATTGTTGATGGTGAGGTTGTGGGAAGTTCCAACGCCTTCCCATATGCTGTGGCTTGGGTCCCCAGCAGGCCCGGTACCTTCAAGGTCAGTGCCGCTGCGACCGACGATGGTGGAAACCGTGTGACGGCAGGCAGCGCAACGGTGACGGTGCAGCCCGCCGTGGGCAACCTGCCGCTGGCGGCGCTCTATTTCAACAATCCCTCGCAGGATTCAAAGGCGGCCGCCTCGGCCATGCCATCTCTCTCACCCGTCAAGGTGAGCTACAATTCCAAGCTGATCCTGGGCGCCATAGCCGTGGATGAAGGCGGGACGATCGCCAATGTGCGCTTCTATCTCAACGGGCGCCTCGTCGACGCCGTTTCGACGGAGCCGTTCTACACGACCACGACGCTGGACACGCTGCAGGACGCGATTCTCACGGCGGTCGTCACCGACAATTCTGGAAATGTCACCTATGCGAATCCGATTGCGATCGATACGATCCCGGCGGTGAACACGGCGGCGCTGCAGGTGGCCCTGACGAGCCCCGGCAATGGAGGCACCTATGGAACCGGAAGCCAGATCGTCTTCTCGGCCTCCCACAATGCCGGCGGAACGCCGGAGCCCCAGGTCGATTTCTATGTCAACGGCCAGATCTTCCAGACCGTTTCCAAGGCTCCCTACTCGTATGCAGTCGGACTGACGCAGCCTGGCAGCTACGTGGTGCATGCGGTGCTCAGGTCGGGAGACCGCACGACGGTCTCGGGCAAGTCGACGATCACGGTTGTTCAAGGAGCCGCGCCGACGGTTGCGATAACGAGCCCCGTGAGCGGTGGAACGGTGAACGTTGGCAGCGGGCTGACGCTCACAGCCAGTGCCACCGACGCCGACGGCACGATATCAAGCGTGCAGTTCTTTGCGAACGGCATACCTGTCGGCACGGACGCTTCGTCACCGTACACGATGACATTCACGCCGACGTCTGAAGGCGTCTATCGATTCACCGCGCTCGCGACGGATTCCAGCAATCAGACGACGATGTCGTCGACGGTATCAGTGCTTGCGCTGTCCCAGACGTCCACCGCGACGAGCAACTCCGTGTATTCGGGCACGTATTTTGCCGGCAAGGAAAGCGGCAGGATCACGCTGATCAAGACCGGCGCGCAATCGGCGGTCGCCATCGCGCATTCGACGCTGGGCGCGCCAAAGATCTACTACTACGGCGCGCTCTCAGTGGATGCCGGGAATGGGTTTTCGTCGGGCGCTTCGGTCAGCGGCAACTTCTCCGACACCGGTGCATCGGGCTCCTTCGATGGTGGCCGGGCGATGTTCATAGCTCCGGCCGCCCTGGGTGGCGCCGCGGGTTCGGTTCCCACCGGGCTCTATTCCGGAAGCATCACCGGCCGCCAGGGAAGCGCGTTTGCCGGCATCGTGGGTTCCAATGGAACGATCGCTGTCTACCTGAAGGATGGCGGATCCGAGGACGCGGGAACGGGCTTTGTCAGCTCGAATGGCGCCTTCTCCTTCTCGCTTTCCTCCGGCGGGCGGATCGCGGGCACGATCAATCCGACCTCGCGTTTCCTCACGGCCACCGTGACCGGTGGACCGACTCCGGGTTCCGTGACTGCGGCGGCCTCCACGGGGGCCAACTTCAGCGACGGCGTGCTGCGCAATCTTTCGGCGCGCGGTGCGGTCGGAGCGGGCGACAAGAGCCTCATTGCCGGATTCCATGTGGTCGGTACTTCACCCAAGCAGGTGCTGATCCGCGCGATCGGTCCGTCCCTGTCCCAGTATGGTGTCAGCGGCGCGCTTTCCAATCCCGCGCTTCAGCTCTACAGCGGATCGAGTCTGGTCGAGACGAACGACAACTGGGGCGGTTCGGCGAGTGTCGCCGCAGCCGCGGGCCAGGTGGGAGCGTTCGCCCTCGGTGGCGAAAGCCAGGATGCCACGCTGCTGATGACGCTGAATCCGGGCCTTTACACGGCGGTTGTCACGGGTGTTGGCGGCGATACCGGAGTGGCGATGGTTGAGGTCTACGATGTGGATGCGAGCGATCCGTTCACAGCGCAGAAGGTGGTCAATCTTTCCAGCCGTGGTGAAGTCGGCACCGGCGATCGCCTCCTGATTGCGGGATTTGTGATCAACGGCAACTCGCCCAAGAAGGTGCTGGTCCGCGCGGTCGGTCCGACGCTGGCGTCATTCGGTGTGACGGGAACGCTCGCGGATCCCGTGCTCCGAATCGTACAGGGCTCCACGGTTGTCCGTGAGAACGACAACTGGGAGACTGGCAATGCGGCGTCGCTGGTTGCCGAGGCGTCCGCCCGTTCCGGTGCGTTCGCGCTTCCGGAAGGCAGCAAGGATGCGGCCATCCTGCTGACGCTGCCTCCGGGCAGCTACACCGCCCAGGTCTCCGGAGCCGGGGACACGACCGGTGTGGCTATCGTGGAAGTCTACGAGGTGCCGTAGGAACCGCTGAAACATGACGCGCCAGCCCGCGTCACAACTTTCAAGTTGAGTACAAGGCCGCGCAGCCCCCGCTGCGCGGCCTTGTTGTGATCTGAATGTTGTTGTGACCTTGTTGGAGAGAATCGAGAAGTCTGAAAACCAGCAGGTTGGCAGATCATGCTCACTCAGGAATGGTTGTGCCTGACTTTGGAAGGCATGAACGAGGCAGACAGAAATGAAGCGCTCATTTACCGGGGACGTTCGAAGCAGTTGACGATGAGGGAAGGTGCAGGGGATGATGGAGGGGCACGCTCTGTCGTGACCTGGGGACGTACGTGGCGAAACAGCGCCGGAATTTTTCACGCGGACCGGCGATTGTGCCGTTCCTTGACGTCACCATGTTGCAGATGACGCAAGAGGGTGGTTCATGGGCTGCGGGGCGCGCTTATTTCAGCGTGGCCTGAAGCGCCGCTTGCAGGCGGCCAGCGCGGCGACTGTGGCTGGCTCGCGGCTTTTCCAGTCGAGGTTGTTGCGCGCAAAAATGTCGCCGAACTGGTGGGACTTCAGGAACTGGTCGATGACCGGAGCGAAGTCGAATAGGGCGCCTTTGACCGGCGATCCCGCATGCGATTGAACGACTCCAGTAAACGCTTGGGAAGTTCACAAGAAATTCAATCGGAGGTTTCGCAGGCTTCGCCAGAACGCGAAGTCCTGGCTCATACGGGCCGACGTGTCGGAATCGGAGGTGCGTGATATCATCGGCCATGAGTTCGAATTGGCAGGCGGCCTCAGCCACCTTGCCTGCGCGGTCTGCCAGCGGCAGCAACCGCTTATGGGGACGGCCGGCGCGTTTATCGCAGCGGATGCCGTGGCGTTTGCAGGACCGCCGGAAATTGAGGGCTGCATGGCGTCATGCACGTGACGCCTTTATGCACGTAAATCGTTCCGTAGCGACCGGGCGTATTGCAGGCTCGCCTGCCATGCGAGTCCGGGCGCAGGATGGCCGTGCATGATCTCGAAACTTGCGTGGGGCATTCTTTCCACCGGGCGAATTGCCGGTACTTTTGCCCGCGGGGTGAATCGATCGCGGCTGGGGCGGTTGGCTGCTGTGGCGAGCCGGGGCTCCGAGAAGGCGGAGGCGTTTGCAGTGAAGCATGGGATTCCGGCTTCACACGGTTCCTATGAAGCGCTTCTCGAGGATTCCTCGGTGGATGCCGTCTATATTGCGACGCCGCATCCCTTTCATGTGGAGTGGGTCATCCGGGCGGCGAAGGCGGGCAAACATGTCCTTTGCGAGAAACCGCTGGGCATGAACCGGGTCGAGGCGGTGACCGCGGTCGAGGCGTGTCGCCAGGCGGGTGTGATGCTGATGGAGGCCTACATGTACCGGTGTCACCCGCAGACCAGGCGCATTGTTGAGCTCGTGAAGAGCGGTGCGATCGGCCGCGTGTGTTCGATCCGCGCGGCGTTCAGTTTTCACACCGAGTTCCAGCCGGTGTCGCGAACCTGGTCCAGGGCGCTCGGTGGCGGCGGCATTCTGGATGTCGGCGGCTATCCGGCTTCCTTTGCGCGATTGATCGCCGGTGCCGCGAGCGGGCTGCCCTTTGCCGAGCCGGTCAGTTTTTCCGCTGCGGCGGTCATGCACCCGCGGGGCGGCGTCGACGCCCATGCGGCGGCCTTGATGACTTTCCCGGGCGACATTCTCGCCCAGGTTTCATGTGGCGTCGGATTGCAGCAGGACAATGCGGCGTGGATTTACGGGAGCGACGGCTGGCTCGAAGTGCCGGTCCCGTGGATTCCCAATCGTGAAGGCGGCAACTCGCTCATCCTACTGCAAAAGCGGGGTGAACCGAAGCCGGAGGAGATTGTTGTGAACACGGTGGAATACCTTTACGGCATGGAGGCGGATGCTTTTGCGACCGCGGTGGCGGCAGGTCTTCAAGATGTGCCTGAGGTGACAACGGATGATACACTGGGCACGATGGCCGTCCTGGATCAGTGGCGCGCGGCCGTTGGTTTGCGTTACGACTGCGAAGCGGGCGCACACCCGTAGAATCGGGAGTGGCATGAGCCCGATGCCAAGGCTTTACCTTTTTGGCGTGCTCGGCTTTGCTGGGTGTCGACGCATATGCTCAAACGAATCGCCCCGATCTGCCTCGTGCTTGGATTGATGGCTGTCCTGGCCATGCCGTTGCTGGCGGCGACCAAACAGGCGCCACCCGCCAGGGACAACTCTCCGTCCGCAGCCATCAGCGCCGCGCTCGCAACTGTGACGGGCATTGCCATTTCTCCCCTGCTTGGAACGGGCGCCTACGGCGCCTATCGGTGGGTGACGACTGACGAATCCCAGCGCGATTCGCTTCCCTGGTTTGCGAAGGCCGGATTCTGGATACCGGCGCTTTTGATCGCGGGCGCGTGTGCATTCAAGGACACCCTGGGCACCGTTCTGCCGCCCGGTTTCAAGAAGCCGCTTGATGTGCTGGAAACGATTGAGAACAAGTGTTCCGGCCTGGTCGCGGCGGGCGCCGTGGTGCCATTCACGATCGATGCCGTTTCGAAGATGCTCCTGTCGGGCGCTCCGCAGGGCGCCTTCGTGATGCCCACGGGGTTTGCGATGATCGGTCTGGGCACGATCGATTTTTCATGGGCGCTGAACCTGCTGACCGTTCCGTTCGGGATCGCGGTTTTCTGCGTGGTGTGGATGGCATCCCATGCGATCAACGCGCTGATTCTGCTGAGTCCCTGGGGCGCGATCGACATGGCCCTCAAGGCGGCGCGGACCTCGCTCCTGGGGCTCATAACCCTGAGCACGACGCTCGATCCCTGGGTGAGCGCCACGCTCTCGATAGCGGTGATCATCGTGTCCTGGCTGATCGCGGGCTGGGCGTTCCGACTGACGGTTTTTGGCTCGGTGTTCTGCTGGGATTTTCTCACCCTGCGGAAGCATCGCTACAAGCTGAAGCCGGATGGAAACAAGGTTTTCTCGAGCAACCGGCTCTGCGCCCGCGGCGTCCCGACCCGCACGTATGGGCGCTGGATCAATGAACCGCAGAATGGCCGCTGGCGCTTTGTCTACCGTCCCTGGCTCGTCCTGGCGGAGCGTTCGGTGGAGGTTCCCGCCACCCAGCCGCATGTCGGCAAGGGGCTTTTCATATCGAGCGTTCAGGATGGCGATGGAACACTGCTTGTCCTTCCCCCGCGGTACAGGGGGCATGAGGACGAAGTCGCCCGGTCATATGGTGTTGAAGGAGGCGTGAAGGACGCCGGCCTGCTGAAGGCCTGGAGCGTCGTGCGCGAACTTTTCGGCGGCGCCTCCTCGCGGGCGCAGGTGGTGTGACTGGCCGGCGGACCGTGGCATTTCCCGCTTCCAGGGTCATTCGGAGCGTGATCTTTGGGGGAGCGCCCGCATTATCGCCTCCACATGAGACGCAGGTGTAGGGACGGACTGGATACCGAGTGAGCGACGAACAACCGACACCGCCCTTCCTGAATCGCGCCAAACGGATGCTCGCCGAGCCGCTGAATCTCGGCTCCACGCATGTCATGCCGGTCCTCGGGCGGCTGTATGCCGTCAGCCACAAGAGGCTGCTTCAACTGCTGAAGTGGCGGGTCTGGATCCAGGAGAAGCTTCAGCCGAGCGAATGGCAGATCACATTGATTTGGGCTGCGGTGGCCGGGTTCCTGGGGGCGCTCGCGGCGATTCTTTTCACCCTGCTGACGGAGGGCGTGCACAAGCTGTTCACGGGCTCCAATGCGGGAGTCGTCGAATCGATGCGACAACTGCCCTGGTGGTGGGTGCTGGCGATTCCAGCGCTTGGCGGCCTGCTCGGCGGGATTGTGCTGAGACTCGGGCGTCGCATTGCGCCGGGGAAAAGTTCGACCGACTACATGGAGGCGATCGTGATCGGCTCGGGGCGGCTGCCGATGCGGGCCAGCCTGGTGAAGAGTGCGGCCGCGCTCTTTTCGATCGGCTCGGGTGGCTCGATCGGGCGGGAGGGTCCTCTTGTGCATCTCGCCGCGCTGATGGCGTCGACAATCGGGCGCTGGCGACGTTTCAGTCCGCCGCAGCAGCGGCTGCTGGTCGCCTGCGGTGCCGCCGCGGGAATTGCGTCGGCCTATCACGCGCCGATTGCGGGGTCGTTTTTCGTCGCGGAGATCATCCTCGGCACGATTGCGATGGAATGCCTGGGCCCCCTGGTTGTGTCCGCGGTCGCGGCGACACTGACCATGCGCGGCCTGATGCACGCGGAGCGGCTCTATCACGTGCCGGAGTTCGAGATGAATTCGGTCTGGGAGATGGGCCTCTATGTCGTGCTTGGATTGATGGCGGGCACCCTGGCGCCGTGGTTCCTGCGTTCGCTGAAGGCTGCGGAGAAGGTGTTTCTTGGCATGCGGATTCCGCTTGCGGCGCGCCTTGCGGCCGGCGGCCTGCTGGTTGGCGGGCTTGCCGTCTATGTGCCCGAGGTGTGTGGCAACGGTTACAGCGTCATTGTCAGCATCCTCAATGCGGAGTTTCCGTGGATCTGGCTGCTGCTCATCTTCGCGTGCAAGTGGGCTGCCACCGCGTCTTCATTCGGGTCAGGCGCCCCCGGCGGTGTGTTCACGCCATCGCTGTTCATGGGTGCCTGCCTTGGATTCCTGGTGGCATCCGCGCTGCTGGCCTACTTTCCACGCTTTCCGGTGGATCCTCGGGCGTTCGCGATGGTCGGCATGGGCGCGTTTTTGTCGGCGGTGACGCACGCACCGCTGATGGCGATCATCATGATCTTCGAGATGACGCTGAGTTATGACATCATTCTGCCCTTGATGCTGTGCAGCGTGATCGCCTACTTCACCGCGCGCAGCATCGAGGGCATCTCGCTCTACAATGTCTCCCTCAAGCGCAAGGCGGCCGAGCAGTTGATCGACGGGAAGCTCGATTCGGAGTTGGTTGGCGACCTCATGAAGCCGGATCCGCCCTCGATCGCCGAGTCCGCGGACTTTGCCGAGATCGCGCGCACGTTTCTTTCGCTGCGGAGAAACAACCTCTATGTCGTCAATGCCGAGAAGCGCTATGTCGGATCTGTCTCGCTCCACGACATCAAGACCTTCCTTCAGGATCCGGCGCTGGCGGAGATCGTGATCGCCCGCGACATTCTGCGGGAGGATCTTCCGGTGCTCACGCCGGACATGTCATTTTCGGTTGCGCTGGGAAAGTTTCTCGGGGTTGAGGCGGAGCGCCTGCCGGTCGTGAGCGAGGATCGCAGGCTGATGGGCAACCTCGCCAAGGGGGATCTCCTCCTCGCGCTCGTTGAAAAGCAGCAGAAGAAGACCATGACCTGAGCCGTGGAAAACGAAGCGTTTGTGCCCACGGATTGCGCGGATGCGATCCGGATTCAAGCCGGCTGGCGCGGGCGTCCCGTGCGGCGCGACTCCATCATGAAGTAGAGCGTGGGAACAGCGAATCGGCTGATGAGGAGGGATGCGATTTCGCCGGCGATCAGGGAAAGTGCGAGACCCTGGAAGATGGGATCAGCCAGGATCACGCTTGCGCCAACGACGACGGCGAGGGCGGTGAGCAGCATGGGGCGGAAGCGGATCGCGCCGGCCTCGACCACCGCCTCGGCGAGGGGCAGGCCGTGGGATCGCCGGAGTTCGATGAAGTCGACGAGGATTATGGAATTTCGCACGATGATGCCCGCTCCGGCCATGAATCCGATCATCGAGGTGGCGGTGAAAAACGCACCGGTCACGGCATGGGCCGGGAGAATGCCAATGAGCGAGAGCGGGATGACGATCATGATGACGAAGGGTGTCATGTAGCTCTTGAACCAGCCGACCATGAGCATGTAGATGAGGATGCACACGGCGGCGAAGGCCAGCCCCAGATCGCGGAAAACCTCCAGTGTCACGTGCCATTCACCGTCCCATTTGATGACGGGCTCCAGCTCGGAATCGGGCTGATGCAGGTGATAGAGCTCGATGGAGGACTTTGTACCGCCAAAGTTCCGGCCATCGAGCCTGCCGATGGCGCGGTTCATTTCAAAAAGCGCATAGGCGGGACTGGCGATCGCTCCGGCGACATCACCCGTCACGTACACGACGGGACGAAGGTTCTTTCGGTAGAGATAACGCTCTCCGACGGTGTGCTCGATGGAAACCAGTTCGCTGAGCGGGATGCTTGTGCGCTGTTCCAGGGGCAGGGTCGCCTGGTTGTCGGGAACAACCTGGAGCGAGAGCAGATCCTCCGCACGGCCGCGCCGGAAGCGCGGGAGCTCGACACGCAGTTCAATGTCCTCGCGCTCGAGCGGGCGGTGCAGCAGATCCACCGCCGCGCCGCTCGTGGCGGTGCGCAGGGTGCGCGTGATGGATTCGGGCGTGACATTGAGCTGGGCGGCCTTGAGTCGGTCGATCCGGAAGAAGGCGGTGGGCTGCTGCTCCTCGACGTACCAGTCGACATCGACGACGCCGTCGGTCTTCTGGAAGATCCCCTTGATTTCCCTCGCGAGGGCCAGTCGGGATTCCTCGCCGGGACCGTACACCTCGGCGACCAGGGTCTGAAGCACCGGGGGGCCGGGGGGCACTTCGGCGATTGCGACGGCGGCGCCGTGTTTCGCGGCGATCCCGGCAAGACGGGGGCGGACGCGCATGGCGATGTCGTGGCTCTGGTCGGATCGTTCGCCCTTGGGAAGGAGATTGACCTGGATGTCGGCGACATTTGGGCCGCGTCGCTGGAAGTAGTGTCGCACGAGACCGTTGAAGTTGAACGGTGACGCTGTGCCTGCGTAGACCTGGTAGTCGCTGACCTCGGGTTCGACGCGAACGGCGGCCGCCATCTCCCTCGCCACACGGGTGGTTTCCTCGAGGGTGGAGCCTTCGGGCATGTCGAGGATGACCTGGAACTCGGACTTGTTGTCGAACGGGAGCATCTTGACCTTCACGATGCCAAGGGGCACGAGGGCGGCTGCTGCCAGAAGGAGTGTGGCGATGAGCGCGAGAAACGCCCAGCGCCAGCGCGCCTGCGCAATGATCGGATCCATCACCTTGTGGTAGATGCGCGTGAAGAAGTCATCCGGCGCATGGTCGTCGTCGGAGGCTGCCGCGGCGGAGGCTCCGGCCTTCGAGAACCGCCGGCGCAGCACCCGGACCGCCGCCCAGGGAGTGACGGTGAAGGCCACGATGAGCGAGAACACCATGGCGGCGCTGGCGCCGATTGGAATGGGCCGCATGTACGGGCCCATCAGTCCGCCGACAAAGGCCATTGGCAGGACGGCGGCAATGACGGCCCACGTTGCGAGGACCGTGGGATTGCCGACCTCGCGAACCGCCTCGATGGCGATTTCCGTGAGCGGCCGGCCTGCGGAGGATGGCAGTCGCTGATGCCGGACGATGTTCTCAACAACAACAATCGCGTCGTCCACGAGGATGCCGATCGAGAATATGAGCGCGAAAAGCGTAATCCGATTCAGCGTGTATCCATAGAGGAAGAACACCAGCAGCGTCAGGCCCAGAGTGACCGGGATGGCCAGCAGGACGATGAGCGATTCGCGCCACCCGAGGAAGGCGCGAATGAGGATGGCGACGCCAAACACGGCGATGCCCATGTGGAAGAGGAGTTCGTTGGATTTTTCCGCCGCGGTGGCGCCGTAGTTGCGCGTGACGGTGACGGTGACATCCGGCGGCAGAAGCGATCCCTGGAGGCGGTGCACGGCTCCCTCGATCTCCCGCACGATGCGAATGGCGTTTGCTCCCGGGCGCTTGGCGATGGCCAGCGTGACGGCGGCCTCCTCCGGAGCGGTGGGGCTGCCGAAGAGAACATAGTCGGCCGGTTCGGCGGGGGATTCGATGACGTTTGCGACGTCACGCAGAAAAATGGGTTTGCCGCCAGCCGTGCCGAGGACGACAGCGGCGGCGTCCGAGGCGTCGCGCAGGTAGCCGCCGACGTCCACGAGGATCTCGCGGTTGGCGGTGGACAGCGAGCCCGCCTGGGTCCTGGCGTTCGCCGCGCGCAGGGAGTGTGAGACGTCATCCAGCGTGAGCCCCCGCGACGCCAGCCTCGCGGGATCGACCTGGACACGCAACTGACTGCGAAGTCCGCCGATGATTGTGGTTTCGGCAATCTCCGGCAGGGCCTTGATGGCGTCGTCAAGCTGCGCGGCCAGACGCCTCAAGGCATGATGATCCTGGGTTGCGCTGTGAAGGGTGAGTGCGGCGACAGGCACGTCATCTATCGTGCGCGGTTTGACCAGGGGCGGTGAGGCTCCCGGCGGGATTTGGTCGGCGTGCGCGTCGAGCTGCTTGTGGAGCCGGACCAAGGCGGTCTCGAGGTCGGAGCCGACCTTGAAGCGGACAATGACCATCGCCTGTCCGGGGCGCGACGTCGAGTAGAGGTACTCGACGCCGGGAATCTCCCAGAGAAACTTCTCCAGCGGTCGGGTGACGCGGTTCTCAATCTCATGCGCCGTAACACCCGGCATGGCCACAAGCACATCGATCATGGGCACCTTGATCTGCGGTTCCTCCTCGCGCGGGAGCATGATCACGGCGAAGGTGCCCAGCAGCAGCGAGGCCACGATCGCAAGCGGCGTCAGCCGCGATGCGGTGAATGCAGTGGCCAGGCGGCCGGCAAGAGTGTCGCGCGCTGGCGGAGCGGGCAGGCTCATGGCTCGGTTGTGACGGGTGAGCCGTCGCGAAGTGCCGCAGGCGGATTGAGGATGACGCTTTCGCCCGCCGAGAGGCCGGAGAGAATTTCGACCCGTTCGCCGATTGTCCTGCCGACCTTGACGAGGCGGAGGACGGCGTGTTGTCCAACGACAACGAAAATGCGTTCCATCTGGCCGAAGGAGGTGACGGCACTGGCAGGGACGACGATGGCCGTGTCTGATGCGCTTGGAATGAGCAGCCGCGCAAACTGACCGGAGAAAGCCTCGGGTGTCGAGAAGGACAGTTTTGCGAAGCGTGTGTGGGTCAGCGGGTCAGCCGAGGCGATCTCCTCTATGCGCCCGGTCACCGGCGGTGCCTTGCGATCGAGCTGGACGCCGAGCTCCGTTCCGACAGCGAAAGAGGCCGAGAACTCCTCGGGAAGAGAGCCTTCCGCGCGGAGGTCCTGCGTGGATTCCATGACAAGCAGCGATGCGCCCGGTGTGGCAAGGTCGCCGGAGAGTTTGAACTGCGTTGTGACCCGGCCTGCGAATGGTGCGGCGATCCGGGTGTGGGCGACGAGTGCCTCAGCCGCGGTGACGCCCGCCCGGGCGATGCGGAGTGCATCGGTGGCTGCGCGCAGCGCTTCGGGAGGGCTGACGCGGCGCTCCACCAGGTCGGTTTCACGCGCGACGGCGCGCTCCGCCTCGGCGAACTGGGCGCGGGCGAGGCCGAGCCGGGCGTCCGCGTCGGGCGACGAGAGGCGCACGAGTGGATCACCGGCGGACGCCTTTTGCCCCAGCAGAGCGATTTCAACGATGGCGCCCGTAATCTGGGAGGAAATGTCCGCGCGCAGGGCGGGGCGCACCACAGCGGGAACCTCGACGAAAGCGGGGATGACTTCGGCGGCGGCGCGCGTGGTTTTCACCGCAATGGCAGCCTGGTCCCGCGCGTCATGCGCCGGCGGCGACTTGTGGCAGGCCGCAAGTGCCAGGACTGCGAGCAGGGAAGGGAATGCCCGGGTGCGCATGTTGGTCTTCAGGCGCGGGGACGGCGGATGCAGCTCGTGGTCGGATCGATCCATCCCAGTTTCTTCAGGATCAGCAGCGGTGGACAGAAACCGGTGAAGGCCGACTGGATCAGATTGAAGCCCACGAAGGTGGGGAGGAGGAGCCAGCGGAAGTCCACGAAGACGGTGAGGGCGCATCCCACCAGGACAACTGAACCGGCAAGAACGCGGATGAAGGATTCGGTTTTCATGAAGTTATGTATGAGCAAACAATCAAATACTTGAGTTATAGTCAAGACCTGATATGGTCTGGGAAATGAGCAGGCACTCCCTTTTCTCCGACGAGGCCCTTGAACTTGTCGCCCGTCGTTTTGCGGTGCTGGCGGAGCCGATGCGGCTGCGCATCATCCAGTCCCTCTTCGACGGCGAAAGAAATGTCTCCGAGCTGGCGGCGGCCACGGGCGGCACCCAGGCGAACGTGTCGCGCCACCTGCAGACGCTGACCACCGCCGGCGTGCTGGGCCGGCGGAAGGAGGGGCTGCAGGTGTTCTATCGGATAACCGATCCGACGATCCCCAAGCTGTGCGACCTGGTCTGCGGCAGCCTGGAGAAGTCGCTCAGCCGCCAGATGGCGAGTCTGGGTTGAGAAACCCGGGGGCCCGGGCTTCCCGGCTGGCCACAGCGGGCACTTTACGTCCGGACTGCGGGCGTCTATCGATCGTTCATGCGTCCTCTGGAAGGAATCCTTGTCCTCGATTTTTCGCAGTTTCTTGCCGGCCCCATGGCCTCGCTGAAGCTCGCCGATCTGGGGGCGCGCGTCGTCAAGATTGAGCGGCCCGGCACGGGGGACCTGTGCCGTCAGCTTTTCATTTCGAATCTCGAGCTCGATGGGGACAGCACGCTTTTCCACACCATCAACCGCAACAAGGAGAGCTATGCGGCGGACCTGAAGAACCCGGTTCATTTCTCCGCCGTGAAGCGGCTCATTGCACGGGCCGATGTGATGATCGAGAACTTCCGCCCGGGCGTCATGCAGAAGCTCGGGTTCGGCTGGGATGCGATGCGCGAATTGAATCCGCGGCTCATCTACGGCTCGGTGACGGGCTATGGGAGCAGTGGTCCGTGGGTGGACAAGCCGGGCCAGGATCTGCTTGCACAGTCGCTTTCCGGTGTCACCTGGCTCAGTGGCGACGCCACCCAGGGACCCGTCCCCATGGGTCTCGCTGTTGCCGACATGATGGCGGGCAATCATCTCATGCAGGGCATCCTTGCTTGCCTCGTGCGCCGGGGAGTCACGGGCGAGGGCGGCCGTGTGGAGGTGAGCCTGCTTGAGTCCGTCATTGATTTCCAATTCGAGGTGCTCACCACGTACCTCAACGATGGCGGGCGCGCGCCGCGGCGCAGTTCGGTCAACAATGCCCACGCCTATCTCGGCGCGCCCTATGGGATCTACGCCACGGCGGACGGCTTCATCGCGATTGCGATGGGATCCGTGCCGGTGCTCGGCAGGCTCCTGGGCTGCGCGCCCCTGCTGGCGTACGAGGACCGAAAAAGCTGGTTCACGGAGCGCGACACGATCAAGGCCGCGCTTGCGGCGCACCTGTTCGCGCAAGGCACGGCGCACTGGCTCGCGATTCTCGAGCCGGCGGACATCTGGTGCGCCGATGTGCTCACCTGGGAACGGCTGTTTGCGCATGAAGGCTTTCGCGCGGCTGACATGGTGCAGGAAGTCACCCGCGCCAATGGCGCACGATTCCGCACGACGCGCTGTCCCATCCGCATTGACGGCGAGGTGCTGAAGTCGCCTGCCGGCGCCCCAAGGGTGGGCGAGCACAATGCCGCGCTTGCGGAGGAGTTCCTGACCTGAAGGGTGGGCGTCCGCAATGGCTCGCGCGGTTCGCGCAACGATTCTCAAGAACCATGAAAAATCCGAATCCCGATCCGACGAAGCATGCTGAGATTCCAGTTTGGAATGCCGAGAACTGGTTTTACGAGGACATCGTCATTGGCAGGAAGATCCGTTCGATCCGGCGCACGATCAGCGAAGGAGAGAGCATGCAGTTCAATGCGCTTGTCCTCGACATGCATCCCTATGTGGCGGATGAGCTGTTTGCGAGCAAGGAGGGCCTGTTTGGCCGGCGTCTTGTAGCCGGCGCCTTTGTGTTTTCCGCCGGCCTGGGGCTTGTCGCGACGAATTGCGTCAACGCCTTCAGTTACGGCTACGACAAGCTCCGCTTCATCAAGCCGGTCTTCATCGGCGACACGATCTACGCCATCAAGACGGATCTGGAGAAGACGCCCAAGTATCCGGAGATGGGCCTCTGCCGCGCGGCCTATGAGATCTTCAAGAATGACGGGGAGCTCGTCCTCTACTGCGAGCATTTGCAGACGGTGAAGTATCGCAATGCGCCGGGCTGCGCTGGGACGAAGGAGTGATGCGGGTGGGACATTGCGAGAATGAGACCTGGCGACACGGGAGTGAAATGCGTGGAAGGGAATATGCACCGGCGTTGTGGCGCGACGCGCGATCCCTGGGCATGCATGCCGGCCCATCGGTCGGGGTGCGGCGCTTTCTGGCTTTTCCAGGCGCGAAGGCGGGGCTTTTCCTGACCCGCCGCAAGGCATGGCGCTGCCGCCTGCGCTACAGTGCGTGAATGGCGCTCTTTGAGACGGCGAGGCCTGCTTCCTTCAATGCCTCGCTCATCGTGGGATGGGCGTGGATCGTGCGGCCGAGGTCTTCGGCGCTTCCACCGTATTCCATGTGGGCCACGATCTCGGAGATCAGCTCGCCGGCATTGGCCCCGAGAATCTGGGCGCCGAGAATCCGGTCGGTCTTTGAATCCGCGATGATCTTCACAAAGCCGTCGGTAGCCCCGGCGGCGATTGCGCGGCCATTGGCCGCGAAGTTGAACTTGCCGACTGTTACTGAAAGGCCCTGTGCCTTGGCCGCATCCTCGCCGAGCCCGACGGAAGCAACCTCCGGAGCCGTGTAGACGACGCCCGGCACAAGGTCCCAGTTGATGTGGCCCGCCTTTCCGGCGATCCATTCGGCGACGGCGGCACCGTCCTCCTCGGCCTTGTGCGCGAGCATGGGGCCGGCGACGACGTCGCCGATCGCCCAGATGCCGGGCGCGCTGGTTTTCAGGCGGGCGTCGACCTTGATGCGCTTTTTCTCGTCAAGAATGACTCCGGCCTTTTCAAGGCCGAGTTCATCGGCAAAGGGTCGCCGGCCCACGGCCACGAGCACCTTGTCGGCGGGAAACTCGAGCGGCTTGCCATCGCGTTCGGCGGTGAGGACGCCCTTGGAATATCCGGTGACCTTTGCTCCAACCTCGATCTTCAGGCCCTGCTTCTGCAGGATGCGTGTGAAGCTGCGGATGACATCGTCGTCAAAGGTCGCGATGATCTTTGGAAGAAACTCGACCACCGTCACCTCGCTGCCCAGGCGCGACCAGACCGAGCCCAGTTCGAGTCCGATGACGCCTCCACCAACGACAACGAGCTTCTTTGGAACCTCCTTGAAGGCGATGGCGTCGTCGCTGGAAACCACGGTTTTCCCATCGAACCTGAGGAAGGGAAGCTCCACCGGCACGGAGCCTGTGGCGATCACAATGTTTTTGCCGGAAATTTCGGTGACCGCGCCGCCTGGGGCGGTTATGTTCACTGTGGATGCGGAAGCAAAGGCTGCTGCGCCGGTGAAGACCGAGACCTTCCTGCCCTTTGCCAACTGGGAGACGCCGCCGACAAGTTTGCCCACGACGGCGTCCTTGCGTTTCATCATGGCCGCGAGATCAAAGTCGACCGCTCCCAGCTTGATGCCGTGCTCGGCGGCGTGCTGGCGGGCGAAGACAAGGTGCTCGCTCGAATGCAGCAGGGCCTTGCTCGGAATGCAGCCCACGTTGAGGCAGGTTCCCCCGAGCGTCGCCCGCTTTTCGATCAACGCCACCTTGAGGCCGAGTTGAGACGCGCGAAACGCGCAGACGTAGCCGCCGGGTCCGGCGCCGATGACGATGAGATCGAAGGATTCCATGGCAGAAAGACTGGTGGACAGGCGCGACGACAGCGGCCGTCGCGGGGTCCGGACAAGGGTGGATGCGCGCCTAGATGGACAGCAGCAGGCGGGTGGGATCCTCGATCGCCTGCTTGACCTTGACGAGGAAAGTGACGGCTTCCCTGCCATCGACGAGCCTGTGGTCGTAGCTCAGCGCAAGATACATCATCGGGCGAATGACGACCTGGCCGTTGATGGCGACGGGGCGTTCGTTGATGGCATGCAGGCCGAGGATGCCGCTCTGTGGGGCGTTGAGTATCGGCGTCGAAAGCATCGAGCCGAAAATGCCGCCATTGGTGATGGTGAACACGCCGCCTTCGAGGTCGGCGAGCGTGATCTTGTTGTCGCGGGCCTTTTTCGCCGCCTCACCAATCGCCTTCTCGATATCCGCCATGCCCAGCCTGTCGGCATCGCGGATGACCGGCACCATCAGGCCCTTTTCGGTCGAGACGGCGACTCCGATGTCGAAGTAATGATTCTGGATGATCTCGTCGTCCGCGAACTGGGCGTTGATGGCGGGCACCTCCTTCAGCGCGTGAACGACCGCCTTTGTGAAGAAGGACATGAAGCCGAGCTTGATGCCGTTCTTCTTCACGAAGTCGTCCTGGTATTTTGCGCGCAGGGCCATGACGGCGGACATGTCGACCTCGTTGAACGTTGTGAGCATGGCGGCCTCGTGTTGCGCCTGCACCAATCGTTCGGCGATGCGTTTCCGGAGCGGGGAAAGCTTTCTGCGGGACTGCCTGGCCGCCGGTGATGCGATGGCAACCGCGGCAGGCGCTACGGGAACCACCTCGGCGGAGCTTCTGGCTGGGGCGGACATTTCGCGCGGCGCGGATTCGGCGGCGGCGAGGACGTCACCCTTTGTGACGCGTCCGCCCTTCCCCGATCCGGCAAGGCCGGACGGATCGATGCCGGTCTCCTCCGCCACGCGCCGCACGGCTGGCGACAGCGGGAGGGATGCGCCCTTCGCCGCGGAGGGCACGGGTGCGGTCTTGCTTTCGCCGGCCTGTGCGGCAGGCGCCGCGGGGGCGGCGGCATCGGTGTCGATTGTGGCTACGACCTCGCCGATCTTGACCTCCGTTCCAACCGCGACCTTGAGCGCAATCCGGCCGGCGGCCTCCGCGGTCCCTTCGGACGTTATCTTGTCGGTTTCGAGTTCGAAGAGAGGCTGATCCCTCTTGACGGTGGCGCCGTCGGCGACATGCCACTTTGCGAGCACGCCGGAATTTATGGATTCGCCGAGGGGGGGGATCTTGACTTCGAGAAGAGGCATGAGGAGTTCGGTTGAGAGTGCGCGCGGCGGAGAGGGCCGTCAGATCGAGAAGGCGGTCTTGAGAAAATCAGCGAGTTCCCTGCGATGCAAGGCCAGGGCTCCCACGGCGGGCGATGCGGCGGGTTCGCGCCCCGCGTAGGCGGCCTTTTGTTTGAAGATTTCCTCAAGCGATGGAGCGATGTGGCTCCACGCGCCCATGTTGTGGGGCTCCTCCTGCGCCCAGACGAGACGGGCGCCCGCATGCTGGCTGGCAAGTTCGGAAAGCCGGTCCCGGTGCAGCGGGTAGATCTGCTCCACGCGAACGATCGCGGTGTCGGTGATCCTGTTCTTCTCCCGGTAGTCGGCGAGATCGTAGTAGACCTTGCCCGCGCAGAGAATGAGGCGGGCCGCCTTCGCCGGCCCGGCCGGATCGTCGATGATCTCCTGAAACGAGCCTGTAGTGAATTCGTCGATACGCGAGACGACCGCGGGATGGCGCAGCAGGGACTTGGGTGACATCACCACCAGCGGCTTGAGGAAATCGCGCTTCATCTGGCGCCGGAGCACGTGAAAGAAATTGGCCGGTGTCGTGATGTTCACGACCTGGATGTTGTTTTCGGCCGCAAGCTGAAGAAAGCGCTCCAGGCGGGCGGAGGAATGCTCGGGGCCCTGGCCCTCGTAGCCATGGGGCAGCAGCAGCACGATGCCGCTCGTGCGCTGCCATTTCGACTCGGAGCTCGCGATGAACTGGTCGATGACGACCTGCGCCCCGTTGGCGAAGTCGCCGAACTGCGCCTCCCAGATGCAGAGCATCTGGGGATAATCGAGCGAGTAGCCGTAGTCGAATCCGAGGACGGCGGCCTCGGAGAGGAGGGAGTTGTACACGCAGAACTTGGTGGGTCTGCCGTCGTCGAGGTGCTTGAGCGGCGTGTAGCTCTCGCGGGTCTCGTGATCGTGAAGGACGGCGTGGCGGTGGCTGAAGGTGCCGCGTTCGCAGTCCTGTCCGCTCAGGCGCACGGGCGTGCCGTCGAGCAGGAGGGTGCCGAAGGCGAGCGCCTCGCCCAGGGCCCAGTCGACCGGACCGCCTTCCTTCAGGGCGTGCAGGCGCGCGTCGAGGAGCCGCCTGATCTTGGGGTTCACATTGAAGCCGGCGGGGAGCGTGGTGAGGCCGCGGACGACTTTTTCGATCTCGGCGTGGGGCACTCCCGTGGGAACGGGAGCGTGGCTGAAATCGGGCTGAAAAACGGCGGTGGATCCGGCGAACTTCGCCTGGGGATCCGCCGCCTTCGCCTTGCGCCTCGCGGTTTTTTCCGCCTCGCGGGCCTTCGCCTTCTCGAGGTTCGACTCCAGGGCGGCGAGGTACTCGGCCTTGATGGCCTCGCACTCGGCCGGGGTGAGGCTGCCCTCCGTCGTGAGTTTCTCCGTGTAGAGCGTCGAGACCAGCGGATGCGTCGCGATCTTCCGGTACATTTCGGGCTGCGTGAAGGCGGGCTCGTCGGACTCGTTGTGTCCGTGGCGGCGGTAGCAGTACATGTCGATGACGACATCCCGCTGGAACTTCACGCGGAACTCGAGGGCGAGCTGGGCGACCATGCAGACGGCCTCGGGGTCGTCGCCGTTGACGTGGAAGATCGGCGCCTCGATCATCTTGGCGACGTCGGTGCAGTAGCGTGTGGATCGCGCCTCGCTGGGCAGCGTCGTGAAGCCGATCTGGTTGTTGATGACGAAATGAAGCGTGCCGCCGGTGCGGTAGCCGGGCAGCTGCGAGAAGTTCAGGGTTTCAGCGACCACGCCCTGGCCCGCGAACGCGGCGTCGCCGTGCACCAGGAGCGGCAGGACCTTGCGGCGCTCGACATCGCCGCGGATGCGCTGGCGCGCACGCGCCTTGCCCTCGACCACCGGGTTGACGATTTCGAGGTGGGACGGATTGGCCGCCAGCCTGATCTCCACCTTTCCGCCGGTGGTGGTGTCGAGTATGGACTCGTATCCCAGATGGTACTTCACGTCGCCGTCGCCGGCGACCGTCTCGGGGATGTAGTTTTCCGAGAACTGCTCGAACAGCAGCTCGAAGGGCTTGCGCAGGATTGAGGTCAGGACGTTCAGGCGTCCGCGATGGGCCATGCCCATGACGATCTCGGCGACGCCCTGGGCGGGCGAATGCTCGACGATTGCATCGAGCGCAGCGATGAAGGTTTCGCCGCCTTCGAGCGAGAAGCGTTTTTGTCCGACGTATTTCGTGTGAAGGAAACGCTCGAACAACTCGGCCTTGTGCAGGCGTCGCAGGATCCTGGTCTTTTGAGCCTTGGAGAACTGAGGCTGGTTGCGCGACGTCTCCATGCGGGTTTGCAGCCAGTTGCGGACTTCGGTGTCCTGAATGTGGAGATACTCCACCCCGATGCGGCCGCAGTAGGTTTGCTGCAGGGAGTCGATCAGGCTTTGAAGCGTCATCTGGCCTTGATCCAGGTAGTGGCCCACGTCGAAGGATCGGTTGAGATCAGCTTCGTCGAGGCCGAATTCACCCAGCGCCAGCCGTGGAGACGGCGGCGGGGGATCGCTGAGTGGATCGAGATGGGCCTGAACGTGCCCGATCGAGCGATAGTGATAGATCAGGCTGTGGACCTGGGACTGTTTCAGGCTTTCGGCCAGTTGGGCGGGCTCCGCTGCAACCCGCATGGCGGCGCCGTTTCTGGACGTGGCTTGATTTCCAAGGGAAAAGCCCTGGAAGAAGGCCTGCCAGGTCGGATCAACGGAGTCAGGATTCTCGAGCCAGGCGCTGTAGGCGGCATCGAGGATGTCGGCGTTTGCACGCGTCGGCAACGGAAGTGGTCTCATGGAAAGTGATGAGAATCAGGGTGGAGGGAGGTGAGGGTGGATCGGAAAATGCAGGTTGCGGAAACACAATGGAGGCTCTCATTCAAGCTTCTGACGGTTCGAGAGGCAAGCGGGTGAAGGCCGGGGAGCCTGATTGAAAACTCGCTTAACGAACTTAGCATGAACATTAGAAACGGGTTTCTCGACCATGGAACAAGCGATCAAAGATTCACTAATGGAGTTGATGGAGGGCATCAAGCAATCTGATGCCGAACGGATTGCTTTGGGATTGAAGCGTTTGGATGAACTGATGGAGGCCTCCCGGGATGAACTTCATCCGCAACTCATTCACTACCTCGAAGGACGCAGCTATGCGAAGGCGATGGCTTTCCTTGGCGGCGAAGGTGGGATCCCGGCGGGAATCTGCAGGGGACCCGGAAGAAACCCGCGGTCATCATGAGTGCGCCAAGGAAAGTTTCAACTTCCGGCGGCGACGCCTTGGGGCAGAATCCGTTTGCGGCGCTGGATACGGTTCGAAGCGACCTTCCGCCTGCCCGGGCTTCAAGCCCGGATTCAAGTCGGGGGAATGGCGATGAAGGCGGTGGAGCACGAAAGAACCGCGGTCGTGTGGATATTCGCCGGACAACGGCGGGACGCGGAGGCAAGACCGTGACGGTGATCGATGGCTTTGTCGGAATTGGCGTCGCGGAGAAGGAAAGTCTGGCCAAGACAATGCAGAAACGCTGCGGCTGCGGCGGCACCGTGAAGGATGGCCGGATCGAAATCCAAGGGGACAAGCGGGAAGCGGTTGCACAGGTGCTCGAGGCCGCTGGGTTTCGCCCGGTGTTCGCGGGAGGATGAGCGTGAGCGCGAATGTTCCGCCGGTCACCGTGCTCTGCGGGTTTCTCGGAGCAGGGAAGACGACGGTGCTGAATCATCTTCTCCCACAGAGTGAGGGCCGGCGCTGGGCGCTCGTGGTCAATGATGTCGGATCGATCAATATCGACGCCCGCCTCATTGCGCAGCGGACGGTTGAACTTTCCGGAGGTGCGGGTCGAGGGCAGCCTGTGATCGAACTCGGCAACGGGTGTGTCTGCTGTTCGATCAAGGACGAACTTGCGGAGTCGCTCGCGGAACTGGCCATGACGGGCCGCCCGGGCGGACCCCCGGGCGATCCCTATGATCACATCATCGTTGAGGCGACGGGCGTGGCTGAACCGAGGGGCGTGGCGCAGTTGTTCATTCAACGGAATCCCTTCGGCCGATCGCTCGCCGACCTCGCCGCTCTGCGCTCGCTCGTCACCGTGGTTGATGCGTCCCATTTTCTCGGGCTTTGGAATGCCCGTGTGACAACCCGCCCGCGGGGAGAAATCGCCGGCGCCGGGGAAACCGCCAGGGACCTCTTCGATCTGATGCTCGACCAGGTGGAGACGGCGGATCTGATCGTCGTGAACAAGTGCGATCTGGTGTCGGAGGATCAGCGCATGATGCTGAGCGCCGCCATTGAGGGCGTGAATCCGAGGGCGGAGCTGCAATTCGTGGAGCACGGGCGGGTCTCGCGCGATGTTCTGCTGGACCACCAGCGATTTGAGCCCCGCACGACACTGTCCGGCGCGCGCTGGCTTCAGAGTCTCAACGCCGTTGCGCCGCAACTCCGCGGAGCTGCGGGCGCATCGGTTGTCAAGCCGCGCGCAGCGGCGCCTTCCTACGCGTTGAAATACGGCCTCTCCAGTTTTGTCTACCAGGCGCGCCGTCCGTTTTCGCGGGCGCGCTTTGAGGCGCGGATTCTCGGGGGCTTTCCCGGATTGGTGCGGGCGAAGGGATTCTGCTGGTGGGCGGAGTCGCCTGACGAGATGGGATTCCTGTCCGTCGCGGGGAGTCGTGCAAAACTGGATACGCTGAATTTCTGGTGGGCGTCGCTGATTGAGCATGGGCGCGCATCTCCCGGGGACAGGCCTGAGATGATTCGGGCGCTCTGGGTCGAGCCCCATGGAGACCGCCGGCAGGAACTCGTGTTTATCGGGCAGTCCATGGATGAAGCGGCGATTCGTTCGGCGCTGGATCAATGTCTGGTGGACGGCTCTTGAATGACCGTGAGGGCTGCAGTCTCGTCGGACTCCTGACAACGCATCGATTTCCGGGAAGGGAGGGATAAGTTGTTTGTGATTAGGAAAGTGGCGTTCGGACAAGCGGGGTGTGGGCTCAACCGCGTCGAATTGGCTTACACTCGCACGAAAGCGCAAACACGAGACGTTTTGGAAAAAACTTGAGGGGTTCTGAGAGTAACCAATTCAGATATAGCCACATATATCTACGTAGATTTGCAGCTGGTAGAAACACGTAGATTGGAATGCGACGTGCTAAGGATGCGCCGTTCCCATGTTGTTCTCACCAAATCGAGTCCATCAGTTGTCCGCTGTTTCAGGCAGTGCGTTGTTGTTGGTGGTGCCCATGCGCCTTGGCGCGCAGACGGTGCCCACGGCGCAGGTGAGTGAAGGTGGCTACACGCTGTTTTTTCTCGGACTCGGGCTGGTGGCGCTTGCCGTATACAATCTGCGCAAGCGGAAGTCGCGGGAATAGCGCGGTCGCACCAGCGCGGTTGTGAACGCCAGCGGGTGACGCAGCCACAACGCGCACTTGCATTGCCGCGACCTCGTCGCGACCGTGAAGCATGGATACCCCTTCGCGGCTTCCGGTGAGACGTCGGGAGATTTTCGGGTGGTGCTGCTTCGATTTCGCGAATTCGTCGTTCACGACGATCATCATCACGGTCGTCTACGCGACGTACTTCAGCAAGGCCGTGGCGCTCGGCGATCCGGCTGCCTCGAGCTGGTGGGGAAGGGCGCTGTCGTTGTCGCAGGTCATCGTGATTCTCTTCTCTCCGTGGATAGGCGCAGTGGCGGATTTTACGGCCAGGAAGAAGCGGTTTCTCATGTGGTCGGCGGGTGTGTGTTCGATCGCGACGGCATGCCTCTATTTCACCGGGTCGAACGACGTGCTGCTCGCGCTCTCGATCGTCGTGGTGGCCAACATTGCGTTTTCCGTGGGCGACAACCTGTGCGCGAGTTTTCTCCCGGAGATCAGCACACCGGAGAACGTCGGTCGCATCTCGGGGTTCGGCTGGGGTTTCGGATATGTCGGCGGACTGCTGAGCCTGGGGCTGGCGCTTGTCATCATCGAGGGACTGAAGGCCTCGGCGAGATGGACGTTCCTGATGACGGGCCTGTTCTTCCTGCTTGCGAGCCTGCCCACGCAGATCCTGCTTCGCGAGCGCGCGGTGCCGAAGCCGCTGCCTGCGGGCGCGAGTCATTTCTCCGTGGGGTGGGGTGCGATTGCGAGGACCCTGCGCGAGCTTCCGGCGCATCGCACGCTGGCGATATTCTTTCTTTCCTTCACGGCGTTCATGTCGGGGCTGATGGCGGTCATTGTCTTCGCGTCACTTTTCGGCCAGAATGTCCTTCATCTGACGCAGTCGGAGAACATCATGCTTTTCGCCGCGCTGCAGATCACGAGCACGCTGGGCGCGCTTGGCTTCGGCCTCCTCCAGGATCGTGTGGGGGCCAAGCCGTCCCTCGTCATGTCGCTCCTGATGTGGCTGATCGTTTCGGTCTGGGCGGCGTATTGCCGGACCAAGATGGAGTTCTTTCTGATCGGCGGCATCGCGGGCTTTGCGATGGGTTCGCTGCAGGCGACGAGCCGCGCGGTGGTGGCGTCGCTGACACCGCCCGGAAGAAGCGGGGAGTTTTTCGGATTCTGGGGACTTTTCGGCAAGCTCGGCGCGGTGATCGGCCCCCTGGCGATGGGCGAACTGGCCACCCTGCTTGGCTACCGCACGGCGGTGCTTCTCAACGGGATTTTCTTCCTTTTGGGTTTGATGATCGTCCTTCCGCTCTCGCTGGCGAGGCCATCGAGGCGGTAGCGCCGCGCGGGCGTTTGGGAGAGCAGCCTCACGGACGCGTCTGACCGATCGCTGCGGGTGTGGTGACGCGAAGGATCCGCCTCCACACCAGGAACAGGATCCAGGCAATGAGAGCCGTCACCACCGTGTGGCTGAGAAAATGCGCACCTTTCGCCATTTGATAAAACCCCATGATGCAGCCTGCGGCGAGTCCCGGGACGATCGTCAGGACGCGTGCACGCCGGGAGCTGGCGAGACCCACGAGGCCCAGCAGCGCGAAACCGCCGCTGGCGTGACCCGCCGGAAAGCAGTGTCCGCACCGGGTGGGCCTGTCTGAATCGGAATGGCGCTCGAGAACCCGGACGTAGGGTTGGTCCCCTCCATAGGCGCGTATTTCAGACGGGCAGAAAACATTCGTGACCGACTTCAATTCCCCGATGAAGGCGGGAACCGTTCCGAGGGTTAGGAAGGCGACGAGCAGATTTCTTCGGACCGGCTCCGGAACGTGAAGACGGTTCCGCCAGGATTGCGGTCCGACAACGAGCGCGATGAGCGCGACCCCCATCGTGATGAGCACCAGCTTGGGACCGGTGTAGAACAATGCCCGCGGCACTGCGGCATGGGCATCGATCAGCCAGCGCCTTGCCGCGAAGTCATACAGATGATTCTGGACGAGCAGATCGAGAGGCGTGACCTCGAACAGCAGGAATGTCAGCGCCAGTGTGCCGACGGCTGGCCACAGTGTCCGGTCAATTCCTGTTCGCGACATGCTGCATGCTCTCCGAACTCTGGATTGCGCCCTGGCCGCCGTGCGCGAACAGCCAGCTCGCCGATTGATAGTACGCGATGGCATCGTCGACCAGCGAGGGGTCCGTCGGCTGGGGCGTGCCTGACTGCCGCATCTCGTCGTACTTGAACGCGAGTGACTGCCGGACAGGTTTGAGCACGGTCAGCGTGCCGTCCTTGAAGTATCCAAGCTTCTGGTAGTTTCCCAGCAGGGCCCGCCCGGAAAATCCGTCGGGCTGGTCGATCACATTCCATCCGTAGAACCGGCTCGGGTATGTCCACCCGAGCAGAGCCAGAAGCGTGGGAGCGACGTCGATCTGACTCGTGATGGTCTTCACGACACCCGGCTTGATCTGTCCGCCGGGCGCATAAATCAGCAGCGGGATGTGATAGTTCTGCAGTGGCAGCTCGGATTTGCCCGCGCTTGAGGCGCAATGATCGGCGACGATGATGAACACGGTGTTCTTGTACCAGGGCTTTGACTCGCAGTCGTGAAGGAGCTTCGCAATCGCGTAGTCCGTGTATTTCACCGCTCCCAGCCTTCCGGAAATCTTGGAAGGCAGGTCGATGCGCCCGGCCGGATACGTGTAGGGGCGGTGATTGGACGTGGTCATGACGAATTGAAAGAACGGCTTGTGCTCCTGATCGCTGCGATCGGCGCTTGCTATCGCCCAGCGGAACAAGTCCTCGTCGCACGCGCCCCAGACGTTCGCGAAGGTGACTTCGCTCCCGGGCACGGCGTTTCGGTCGATGATCTCGTAGCCGTTGCCGCCGAAAAAGTGGTTCATGTTGTCGAAGTAGCCGAATCCCCCGTAGATGAACTGCGTGCTGTAGCCGCGACTTCGAAAAACCGACCCGAGGGTGAACAGATTTTCGTTTCCGGGCCTCTTGATCAATGAGCGGCCAGGGGTGGGCGGGACGGAGAGCGTCAGCGCCTCCATGCCGCGGTCGGTCCGGTTTCCGGTCGCATAGAACGCATCGAACACCAGGGCGTGAGGCACCAGTGCGTCCAGGTTGGGGGTCACGTTGTCCCGGCTGCCGTAGCGTGCCATGAAGCTGGCGCTCAGGCTTTCAACCGTGATCTGGATGACATTGAGGTGTTTCTCCGGCCCGTGATTTGAGACCAGGCGCAGCAGGTTGTCCTCGGCGCCGCCAAGGAAGCTGGAATGATCGCCCGCGGTGATGCCGCGCACCCGATGAAATGCGGCCTCCGTCGGCAGTGTCGGATAGAAGCGATCGTAGTCGATCTCGTTGGCGCGAAATGCGGCAAACAGGGACCACAATCCGTTCCTGGCCAGTTCGCGGTTGTAGTTGTTCGAGAAATTGGGAATCGCCCCCTCGCTGAGCGCCAAACCAAGGGTGAGGCAGAACAGGCATGCGAGCGCTGCGGTTCTCCAGCGGCGGCCCGCGGGTTCATCGGCATTGTCCAGCCAGAGCGACAGCCATCCGAGATTTCGGACAGCCAGATACATCGCCGCCGCGCCCACCGCGATTCCGGAAAGTATCAGCGGCATCGGATAGGATTCCCGGATGTTTCCAATGACCTCGGTTGTATAGACAAGATAGTCGACGGCTATGAAGTTGAAGCGAACGCCGAATTCGTCCCAGAACACCCATTCGGCAACGGCGCCAAAGAGCAGCGCATAGGAGATGACAAACACGAACAGGTGGACTCCAAGGCGCGCCCAGGCGGAGGAGAAAAAGCGGCGCGGGAGGGCGGCGAGGATGAGCATGAGCGGGATGCAATACCATGCCGCGCTGCCGAGGTCGAAAAATTCGCCCAGGGCAAAGGCGCCCAGCAGGCTGCCGTTCCAGGACACCTCTCCAGCGGACTTGACGAGAAGGGCGATGCGCACCGCCAGACTGACGGTGAGCGCGAGAAGGGCGACCAAGAACGCCAGACCGCAGCGCTGCTTCAGGCCCGCCTTGGCGACGCTCACGATGTTTGTTCGAGTCGTGTGTGCTTGCACGCCTTGTAGGAGCGGCGTTCGCGGCAAATGTTAGAAAGATTACGCGATCGTAATGTTTTCGACATGCTCCCGTAATCCTCTCCCAGAGATCGTCGGAGCGGCGTTGAATGCAATGAGCATGCGGCATGGGAGAGGCCCCCGCTTTCATGTCGCTCTGCATCGGGATTGCCAGCTGGCGGAGCTTCCTTTCTATCGACCGTGGCGTCGCGCAAGCGTCATTGTCGCGACCCGTACCCATGCGCATCCTGGTGGTTGAGGACGAAAGGAAGGTGGCGGCCATGATCAAGGCCGGTCTGGAGGAGCGCGGATACGCTGCGGAAGTGTGTCATGATGGCGAATCGGCGATGGCGCGGGTCCTCGGCGAAAACTTCGATGCCATGATACTCGACGTCATGATTCCCGGCCGGGACGGCCTCAGTGTCCTGCGGAAACTGCGGGATGACGGCTGCGTGGTCTCGATCGTGCTTCTCACCGCGAGAGGGGAGCTCAACGAGCGCATTGAGGGCCTTGATCTCGGGGCCGATGACTATCTGTCGAAGCCGTTCTCGATGACCGAGCTCTTCGCGCGACTGAATGCGGTGCTGAGGAGGCGCACGGGCGTCGGGCTCAACATTCACCGCTATGCGAATCTGACGCTGAACCTGGCGACGCGCGAGGTGCGGCGCGGCGACCAGGAGATCGAGCTCACGATGAGGGAGTTCGCGCTTCTCGAATGCCTCCTTCGCACGCCGGGCAAGGTTGTCAGCCGCGTCGAGCTGAGCCAGAACGTCTGGGGACACCAGTTTGATCCGGGCACCAATTTCGTCGATGTGGCGATGCAGCGCCTGCGCCGGAAGGTGGACGATCCATTTCCGGAGAAGCTTCTCCAGACCCATCGGGGAGTGGGCTACGCGATTCGCTCTGAGTCATGAAGCCGCTCCCCATCCGCTGGAGGTTTGCCGTCTGGACGTCGGGCATGACGACCTTCATTCTGCTCATCTATTCCGGATTCACGCTGCTCAACTTCTTTCAGGAGCAGATCGAGGCGGTCGATCTGGAGATAGCGGCGGAGGGAAACCGCCTGCTTGGCATGAAGGACCTCGCCGAAATGGAAGAGGAGGCGAGGGAGGTTGAATTGTATGCCCCCTGGCTCGGGCATGCGGTGCTCGATGACATTGGATCGGTGAACTTCCGCAGCGCCCGGCTGACGGACAGGCTGGTGCGGGCCGCGCACGAGACGGGCGTGCCGCGAACGTTTCAGGAAGGCGGGGACAGCTGGAGGATCGCGGTGTTTTCCCGTTCGGGGATGTCGGTTCTCATTGCCTACAACCTGGACGAGGTTTGGAGCACCCTGGAGGACCTCGTGATGGCGTATGCGTTTTCGCTGGCAATCGTGGTGGGCATCACGGCCGCATGCGGCTGGTGGATTTCCGGACGACTGCTTCGGCCGCTTGGGGAACTCACTGCGGCGGTGGAGCGGGTCGAAACGGAGAAACTTGGCGAACGCATGTCTGTTCCGGCTGCGCGGGACGAACTTCAGCGCCTCACCATCGTTTTCAATGCGATGCTTGCGCGGCTGCAGGAGAGCTTCGAACAGGCGCAGCGATTTGCCGCCGACGCATCCCACGAGCTGCGGACACCGCTCACGATCATGCGGGGTGAGGTGGACGGCTTGATGCGCGCGCAGGACATTACCCCGGAGCACCAGAAAAGGCTGGTGAGCGTCCAGGAGGAGATTGCGCGCCTGCACCATATCACGGACAATCTGCTGTCGCTGGCCCGGTTCGACACGGGATCAGTGCAGATTCCCATGCAGGAATTGGATCTATCCGCGCTCGTTGCGGAGGCCTGTGACGATGCTGAGCTTCTCGGGGAGAGCCGGCATGTCCGGATCGAGCGAGATTTGAACGGGCCGCAGAGGGTCGCCGGAGACAAATCTCACATCCGCCGCGTGGTGCTCAATCTGCTCGACAATGCGATCAAGTTCAACGTGCCCGGCGGGGTCGTACGCTGCTCGCTTGCCGCCGAGCGCACGGGAGCCGTGCTTCGAGTCGGAAACTCCGGGCCAGGCATCCCGTCCGAGATGAGGCCCCGGCTCTTTCAGCGTTTTTTTCGCGCGGATCTAAGCCGGGGTGACACTGATCGGGGGCATGGTCTCGGCCTGAGCCTCAGCCGCGAAATCGCGCGGGCGCACGGTGGCGACCTGCGGTTGTCGGACTCCACGACGGCCGATTGGACGGAGTTCGAGTTCACGATGCCCCCGGCGTTTGGAATCCCGGGATCCATGCGATCGTGAATGCCGGATCGAGCGCGAGCCATTGACGCAACCACGGGACAACCTAGCTTGGGCGGGTGCGTCTTGATGAACTTTCCAGCTTGCAGCAGTTGGTGCTGCCGGACCGGTGGCAGGCGGAGGCCATTCAGGCGCTGCGGGCGGGAAAGGATGTGATCGTCGACGCACCGACGGGGGCGGGGAAAACCTATGTTTTCGAGCGGTGGGCGGAGCAGACCAATTTTTCTAGGCGCGCGCTTTTCACCGTGCCGACGCGCGCGCTCGCCAACGACAAGTACGCCGAGTGGCGCGAGCGCGGCTGGCGGGTCGGCATCACGACCGGCGATCTCACCATCGACTCCCAGGCCCCCCTGGTTGTCGCCACGCTCGAGGCGGTGCAGCACCGGGTTGCGGCTCCGCGACACGAGTCGGGCGGCGATACGCCGCCGGAGTTCCGGCTGCTCGTTGTCGACGAATACCAGTGGCTCGCGGATGAGCACCGCGGCTCCCATTACGAGGGAGTTCTGCTTTCCGCCGCGCGAGGCCTGCAGTTGCTGCTGCTCTCCGGCGCGGTCGGGAATCCGGAGGATGTCGCAGCCTGGCTGAGGCGGCTCGGTCGCGACGTTGTCGTTGTTCAAACACGGCGGCGTCCCGTGCCGCTCGAGGAAGTCGAGGCTGATGATCTTGTGCGCGGTCTCCCGCGAACGGTGGAGGGATTCTGGTCGCGGCGCGTGGCGGGGGCGCTGCGCGAGGGGCTCGGGCCCGTGCTTGTCTTTGCTCCGCACCGCTCCGAGGTGGAGCGTCTGGCGCGACAGTTTGCGCGTGAGCTTCCCCTGCCGGATCCCCTGACATTGTCGCAGGAACAGGAGAGCGTCTGCGGACCTGGGCTGGCGAAGCTGCTGAAGGCGCGGGTGGCGTTTCACCACAGCGGTCTGACCTATGCGCAGCGCGCGGGTGTGATCGAACCGCTTGCGAAGGCCGGGCAGCTGCGCGCCGTCGTGGCGACGCTTGGTCTGAGCGCGGGCATCAATTTTTCCCTGCGCTCCGTCATGATCACGGCGGGAAGCTATCGCCACGGCCAGCGCGAGCACGAGATCGAGCCGCATGAACTCCTGCAGATGGCGGGACGCGCGGGACGCCGGGGCCTCGATGAGATGGGATACGTGCTCGTCAGCAGCTCGACGCCGCGGCTGCGGCGCGCGGCGCAGATGCGTTTGAAGCGTGCAGGGCCGCTGCCGTGGGCCTTCATGCTCCGGCAGCTCCGCGCCGGGGAAAACGTGCGCGCTGTGACGGCCGCCGCCGCGCATCGTTTTTTCACCGAGCAGCCGATGGTGCTTGGTGCGGAGCAGACAGGTCGGCGGCGATCCGGCGGTCTGCCGTGCGACCAGCGCACGGACACGGGACGCGCGAGACTCGTTCGACGGGAAAGGAACCCCTTCCCGGCGTGCCGCACCTGCGCGCATCGCGCGGAGTGCCTGGCACTTTCGCCGCAGCCCACGCTGCTCTGGCAGCTTCAGCGCGTGGGCGTGCTGGACCAGGAGCTCAGGCTCACGGCGCGCGGGGAGATTGTATCCAATTTTCTAGGACCGGAGGGGCTTGCGATCGCGGCGGCGCTGGAGGATCGTGCCTATCCCCTGGATGCGATCGTCTTTGACATCGCGAACATCACGTCCGGCGAACGGTTTTCCGGAACCAACCCGCGCGTGCTCGGACGGCTCTCAGCGGTCTGTGAGAGGACCTATCGACGCCAGACAATCGAGGGGTATCTCGAGAACGGCATTCCACCGCAGTATGGATTCGGTGCCGCGGACGTTGTGAAGGCGCGCGTTGAAGGCGAGCGCCTTCGCGCGCTTGTCGATGCGCAGGAGACCGCCGGTCGTGGGGACATTGATCGATTGATGACGGAGTGGCGCTCGCTGCTGAAACAGATCGCATCGGCTTCGCCGATCAGCGAAACGGCGGTCTCTCACGGTTCCTGCTCACGACAACCCGGTGGAGAAGCGGCTGCGATTCGACTCATGGAACGGTGGGACAACCTTCGCTCACTCGCGCATGCTCACCTGAGTGAACTGCGCCCTGGGAGCCTGCCGGAACTGCCCGCGCTTCTGGCTGAGCAGCGGCGTCCGATCAATCATCGCTTCCACTCGCGAACGCATGCGCAGACAATGAATCCCCTGGCGCGAAGGCCTGCGGTTTCCGCCTGAGCGGAGCGGCGGATCGCAGCGTGAAGAAGCTGGAAGCTCGTGCCGGGTTGCCAGCGGGGCGTGTGCATCAGCCGGTTTTCTCAGGACCAGCCGGACGCGAAGAGAAACCACCGGTCATGGGCGGCGGCGATTGAACTGCCGGTCTCCGCCGATTGGAATGGCAGCGTTTCGAACCGGGGAAAATGCCCTGACAGGAGGCGTTCGAGTTCGATGCGCGCCGAGGTTCCGGAATTTTTCCCGCTCAGCATGAGACCCTCCGTGGCGAGGCGCTTGAGCTCCGGCATCCAGGGCTCAAGTTCCGCGGGCGTGGTGTCGAGTGCGAGCGCGAACTTGAATCCTCCGGAACGGTAGGGTGTCGAGAAGTTCCGCGGCCGCGCGTGGGGCAGGCCCATCGCCGCGAGAAACTCGCAGGCTTCAGGACGGCCCTCGATGCCATGCCAGTGAATTCCGGACAGGCAGAGGCTGCGCCCCACGTCACCGCGTCCACAGTTGAGCTCAACGATGCGATCCGCCGGTGAATGCAGGCTGCGTTTGATCAGCCGGGCCAGCGCCGGATAGGCGGGGTGACGCTGGTGTCCGGGCGACGGCGGGTGCGGCGGCTCGGCGGAGGCTGCGAATGCGATTGAGCGGTCGAGTGTGCCGACCAACTTTTCGCCGAGGAAGAAACGGAGTTCGACCGCGACTTGAGGCCGGGCTGGTATTGCCGGTGGAAACAGTCCGAGCGCGAACCCAGGTCTGATTGTCCCTGGCAGTGAAAGTGCGGCTGTCACGTCCTCCCGTGGAAACCAATGCAGCGTTCGTGCGGCGCATCGTCCATCGATCCATGCCTCGACTGAACTGAGCTGGGTGGGCGATTCCGGACCGACCGCCCAGCCTTCGAGCAGGACTCCACTGAGATTGCAGGTGGTCTGCGTGGTTGGTGCATCCAGACAGGCGCGCATGCCTTGATTGACAGTTCAAACAAGACAGACGCCGAGAGGAAAGTGAGCCGGAAATTTCGATTGCGTGTGAAGAACTCGCGGACGTGGAAAGGCCGAGGGGCGTCGTAAGAAATTCGCAATGAAATATCGTTGTTTTATATCTTATTTAATACCAGTATATAACAATAATAGTTCAATAGGCGAAATCGAGTGAAATTGCGGAAACCAGCGTGCTGTACGTTGACGTTGATCTTGTCACATTTTAAGGTGGGACATGTCCAAAACATCCGGGCAGCAGAAAGCACCGGGCTTGAGGGCTCGGCGCTAAAGAAAAGGAACTGCGGAAAATCAGACCGTCAGTGTTTCTGCCAACGATCGATTCTGGTGAATTCTGGTATCAGGAAAAGTGGGTGCAGATGCCGTGCATCGGTGTTGCAAAGGCTGCTTTGTGTCGCGCTTCAGGGGCGCCTCGTGAGATTGAGGCACGCGTATTTCTGGAGCATGCTTTTGCGCCAGTGATCCTCGTTTCCGCCCCGAGGATTTCGGCTGCGGCAAGGACCTTTGGATTCCGTTTGAGGTCGAAATACTGTACCCCAACGCTTGCTTCACGACGTCGATATTTATTTGAGGCTCCTTGGAACGATTCTGGGCGTCCCGGATCTCCAGGACAGCGCGGCGAAGCCGAGCAAATGGGAGGTCGCCTGATGCGGCGAAACTGACGAGAAGCTCTAGAATCTCATTGGAGGCGTAGGGAAATTCAAGCTGAGCAACGGCCGCGATATCCGCTCTATTTGGCGCTGGATTCAACCTTGCCCACTTCATGATCCTTCCGCGAAACTGATTGGTGTTGAATCCGGTTGTCCTCTCCATCTCTTGGATTCGTCCGGTAAACTGTGGGGTGACAACCAGGACGACTGGGATGCCGCGATTCACAAATTCGGTGCGGATGTATTCCAATCGCTTCATTGATGCGCGTTGCGATAGCCCGAAAAGACAGTGGGCTTCATCGAAAATCAACATGAGGTCACGGCTTTGGGTCGCTGCGCGAATCTGTAGCCGCAGTTCGCCGGTATCGCCCTTGTTGGATTCGCCACAACCGATGGCTTTCCAAATCTCCTGGTAGAACTGCTGGTCGTTGGTTCCCGCCGTGAGGTCGATCAGCCGTGCGCAATCGGAATTACACTCCTGCCAAAGGCGAACTCCCATTGATTTCCCCAATCGTTCAGCTCCCTCAATTACGCCGAGCGTTTTTGATTGATGGCAGAAACGGAGGACGTCCGCCACATGCGAGGTGATAGATGTCTGTGCGACGCGATCGCGCGCCGATTGCCTGCGGGCCTCAATGGCGGTCCAAAGCACATCCATGACTCCTTCAAAATAGGGAAAGTGAATCTTCCTGCCAGGCGACAAACAGAAATCATGAAGCACGCGCGGCAAGAGAAGGACGCGTTCACGGCATATCTTGATCAACTCCGCTCCTGTGGCTTTTCGATTTCGCGGATTAAGGTCCGCACTTAATTTTGAATAGTCCCTATCGTTCCAAGCCATTTCCATCTTGATTGCATCTATTGAGCGATGGTCGTGGTGGTCGATCTCTCCGCAAATCGCCTCATAGACTTCTCCACTGTAGATACTTTGCAGGCTGACGCCTGCGGCGCGAAGAGACGGCGTTCCAAGCTTGTCGGGTACGACCCGCTTCAGCATTTCAAAAGCCAACTGAACGAGACCGCCCTCCTGATGAGAGATCGCGTGAAGCAACCACGCGAGACGGCGGGATTCCGAATTCGCAATGCTCTCGACCGCCGTTGCAACTTTCTGGGCAGGGAGCG
Organism: Opitutaceae bacterium; assembly: GCA_015075305.1. Classification (NCBI taxonomy): domain Bacteria; kingdom Pseudomonadati; phylum Verrucomicrobiota; class Opitutia; order Opitutales; family Opitutaceae; species Opitutaceae bacterium. The sequence continues at coordinate 425,198 of JABTUS010000003.1, forward strand.
GCGGCTGCGAATGGTCCGCGCGCAGTTCAGAGAGTTCGATTGGTGCAGTTGGACTCATCCCTCGTATGGATTGATTTCCTTCACGCCCAAACGGGCAAGGTGCTCGAGACTTGCGGTGAGTTCCGGCGTGATGGACGAACTCCGCACTGTGGTGCCGACAGATTGAGCGGCTCTCGTAGCGCGATTCGCGAGGCGGTTTTGCTGTTGCATGGATGCGTGCATCTCCGCCTGCTGACTTTCCATCTGAACGCCGAGCCGTGATGTCGGAGGATCGGCCAGGATAAGATTGCGGCGCACACGAAGGAACTCCTCGGGGAAGTTTTTCTTCAGATGGCCAAATAGCGTGCGCGCATGTTTCGTGTGCGCGTGATTTTCTCGCTGCGCCTGGGAGATCTGCTCGGCGGAGGCATTGTACGCGTCAACCTTGGTTGACCGTTGAACGGTAAACGGATTCCGGCTGTCGAGATCGGTGATGCAGATTGAGTTGGGATCCTCGGGATTGAACCATGCAAGGACCTTCTCTCCCTGCTTTGCGCCCGTGAACTCGTTCTTGTAGGTAAATTTTCGACGACCGATGGAGATCGTGACACCGTTGGCTTTCACACGTGTTTCGACCCGACTGCGACTCAAAAGGAATCGATATTCGGATCCCAGTCTTACGGGTGGATCACGACGAAGGGTGACAAATGCGGACTCAGGGGATTGCCCGTTCAGCAGCTTCCCTTCCTGCCGTTCAGTGTTGTAGACGTTGCAGATGGATTCCAGTTCCGTCATCCATTCCGGCATGGAAAAGAAGAATTCCGCCGGGTGTGCTCTTCCTGCCAGGACTGCCTGCAATGCGCGCTTGGTTTCCTCCGGGCAGTCAACCCGCTCATCGCGGCCGCAGTAGCCTCGCAAACGGTTCATCTTGTCCTGGAGCGCCCCGAGAACACGCTCGACGATCTTGGCGCGGGGGGTATGCGCATGACGCACGTTCACCCCGAGCGCCGAAAGGCCGTGCGTGAAATCTTTCCACGGAGTGCGTGTGTGCCGCGAGCCGTCGATCAGCTTGGATTCCCAGATGCCTCGCTCGAAATACAAGGTTTCCGGGAGACCGTACTCATCATGAAGGCGTGCAATCCCTCGGACGATCTCGATCGAATCGTAGGTCTTTTCGGGAATGAGCTGAAACGTGACAATGTAGGTGGTGCGCGTATCAATCCACGGCAGGAACTGACCTCTGGTGAGAATGGGCTGCCCCTTCTCGTTCAAGCGCGGGCGGCCGCAGGCGTCAGGCTCCCAGAAGTAAACAGGCAGGGTGCAATCGTCGCTTTGGAATTCCAGCCCGGATGCCATGTTCCCATAGTCGCGCTCGATGTATGGCCCTTGGAGCTTCGCGTGGTGCGGGCCGATGACGTGCGGCCTCAGCCGTTGCACTTCCGGGCCGAGCGATCGCCGAATCGAATGCGGGACGTGTGATTTGCGCGCAGACAATACGTCATAGGTGGCGCACACAGAGTCAGGCATCCATCCTTCACTGGCGGCTTCACGCCATGCCTGGGCGAGGCCCCCGGCACTGTGCATTGCGCGAGCGACAAGCTTCTCTCTAAACCGGCCGGGAATCTCGGAGGCGCGGCAACGCCCGTTGGCGATGCGACCGTCGGTCAACGCAACCAAGCGGCGGCCTCCGGCGCGCCATTTCGCGATGACCCGTGAGATTTTTCGTTCCAAGGCGCGTCCTCGCGCCGGAATGAACGGCACTTTGTTTTCAATCACTCGGCGAAGGTCCCGCAAGGCCTTCGTCTCTGAAACTCCTTCACAGGTCGCTTCATGCAGGCAGGAGCAGGCGGAGTCCCAGAACGTTGAAAGAGCCTTGTCGTCAATTTGGCCCTCCTTCATCAGAAGGACCGAGGTGTGAAGCATCCCGTGCCAGCGCTCATCTGAACCAACGATGATTGTGGAAGTCTTTTTGCGGCTGAGACGGTCGGGAAGATAAATTTCCAATCTGTCCCATGCTTCGGCGCCGCGATCGCGGGATAGCGTGCGATCAATGAGCCGATCAAAGTGGCGGCGAGAGACCGTTGAACCAAACGTCGACGCATACGCTCTGAGGCCGGCATCGATGACCTGCTCACGATCGATTGCGGAGAGGCTCAGTTTTTCAAGGATCGATCCAAGGACACTTTGAAGTCGCTGCGCATGCTGCAGTGTTGCGGCTGGAAGTTCCGCGAGAGGGATGGATGGCTCCCAATTTCCTGGAGGATGAAGCAGGAGGCGCTCAGTCGAATTGTATCCCCGGCGGGTAGCTTCCTCTTCGAGGCGTTTCTGAAGGTCAATCGGCAGCGAACAAAACAACCAGGCTGCGGTTCTCTGACCGTTCACCAATGCAACGCCGTCCGGGGTGACCTCAAAAAGCGCGCGACGTACGCTCCGCGGTGGCCGGGACAAGGCGTCAGCGATCGCAACGGCCGTGTACATTCCGGCGGTGGGCATCACTGGATATTGTGGCAGGATTTGTTGTAGGAGACTCGACATCCCGAAAGCAATCAGGCTGGTTGCCCGATATTGGAAAAGGTCCCTGCCGCGGGGCCGGCTACGCAGATTTGTAGCTCGTTTGATTCACTCATTCTGACCGTGATATTCAGGAGCACCCGTCCATTTGCGGTCTCAGCGTCCTTTTGATTTTTTGCCGCCCACATGCGCGGCTCGCACACGCGTTGCCAGAAGGCAGACAGAGCGCCATTGCCAACCTGCAATCCAAACTGAGCGAGAATTCGGCGGCGCGCTTCTGCATAGGTCACCCGCTCTTGCGTCAGCCACATGAACAGGCTGTCCTGGTAGTTCGATGGAAGCTGCAGAAGCACGGGAATTTTTGCTGGTTTAGGCATGGCGGGTGGATTGCCGCAGTCGGAGGGTTGATCGCAGATGGCGCTTGCCGCGGACCGCAGGCCGTTTCAGCGCATCGCGCTTTTCCACTAAATCGAAAGCCTCGCTCACAAGACGTGAAGTTTCGTTCTCAAACCACCGGATCACACTGGAACGCCTGATGCCGGTGCCGGCGGCTGCCTTATGTTTTGGCCCACATTCCAGGAGGCACGCCAATGCGCGGCCCAAGTGAAGCGACTCAAACACAAGCTCATCGATCTTCGTTTGGAGACTTTCGACAGTAAGATTGCGAATGCGTGTGGTAGACTTGCCATAGAATCCAATTCCTGGGCATTTTGACCCGCACCCGCGGTGTTGGTATGGATTTGTCGGGAAAGTCTCTGCAAGGGCAGTTGCAAGCGCTGCAAGGAGGCAATGCGCCGGTTCAATCAGCATCATGGCGCGCATCTATTGGGAAAGCGGCTGCTTTTCCACTTCCGCCGTATCCTCGGCAACGAAATCCTCAACATATCGCATCGCGATTTCTTTTGCCGACTTTCTCGTGGCAGGATCGTTGAGGTCGCTGAGGTGTAGGTTTGAAAGCACACCGTTGAGCGCGGCTGCTTTGTAGAGTTGTCGTACCGAAAAGGAAGGCGATCGACGCTTGTATTGGTTCATGAGAAATTTTGCTGGCCCCTTGTGCTGAGTATCCGCTGGGCCGACGTGATGTTCGAGGTCATGGGCGGGAGGCGGCGGAGTTATGCGCTGGTGCGAGTTTGGCCTTCGAGCGGGCGTGTCCTATCCCCTTTGGCGAAACGACTCTTTGCGGGCTCTTTCGGACGTCTCTCAACCTTTAACGCGGCGAGCGTTTGGCCGTTTGAAGCTTCATACTGGCGATTGCGGATCCGGAAAAGAAACTGCTCGAATCTCTGATTGAACCTCGTCACCTCAGCATAGGCTTCTCCGAATGTGATGTCGCTGCCTTCTGGTGCCTTTCCTGGCATCGAACCCAATAGTTCGATCTGCACATCGAGAGGTTGCTCATCCAGGCGGTCCAGAAGGTAGGTGAACGCTGGCAGCTCCCCGTCATACGGACACATTTCTTGAAGCTTCAATCGAAGCGCCGCCGCATATCTCCCAACGGTTTGAGCGGCATCGAAGAACTCGTCGGCCAGACGATGGCACTCCTCGCAGATTTCCGGCTCATACCAGAGGAGTGCAGCAGACTTGAGAATATTCGCCCGCTTGAAAACTGGTTCTGAGCGGCTCGTGTCCAGCGTGAAGTACAGGAGATTGGCCGGGCCATTTTCATTTTCGCTGAAAGGCATTTTCGAATTCATTTTTGGAGATTGAGGGTGAGGTTGATGGAGATGCTTTTGTTGTCGGAGCTGGCATCCACGGTAACTTCAGGATGGCGCTTCAGGGGCAGGCGGCGGGACAAACGGGTATAGGCGCATTGCAGCGCGCCCACGCTGATTTTTACGCCGAACTCCTTCAGGATTCTGTTCGTCGCCGATTGGTAGGAGATGCCCCGACCCAATGATCCGCCTGTCGTCAGCCAGCCGAATACGAGCTGCTTTTGATCGAGCGTGAGACGGTCGAAAGTCGAAACATGACTTGGATTCAGTTTGCGGAGCGTGTACATCTTGAATCGATTTGTTGTCCCGAACCCCTCCGCTCGGGACCACACGGATGGTCTTCCTGATCACATGCGTGTCAGGAGTCGGGAATTGTTAGGCCTGCGGCTCTTGATTCGCAGGAACTTCAACAGGCGCGCCAGAGGCAGCGCCGAGCGATTGACCTGCGATCTGCTCGTCTGATGCGCGATCATTGGGATCGGTGGGGTCATTGGGAACGCGCTGCGCTGAATTCTCGCGAGGCGGAAATTTCAATGGAGCCACAACGCGGCCTGCCGACATCGGTTCCCCTGTCGGATTGAAGGGGCTGCGTGTGGGCAGGAAACGCATCCAGTCCGGCACCTTTTTCGCCGCCTCAATGAGAACGGTTTCGATTGCCTCGGCGGCGACGAGCAGACTGGACCTCTCTTGGTATCCGGGAAATTCCTCGAAAGGCTGATTCACGTAGGCCGAGTCCATACCCAGAAACCGAAAGACGGCGATCTGGCCGTCGGCATAGCAATGAGTGCGCCTTGCGGCCTCCTCAGCTGACTGTTGATCAGCGTAGAAAGGTTGCAGCGCGGCGACAATCGTTTCGAGCCTGTTTGCGAGTACAACAGAGAGTATTTTCGCAATCAGCTCACCCGCGGGGCGAATCATCTCCCGAAGCGACTTGCACGCCTCAAGCATGGCCATTTTGCGGACCTCTTGTGCCTTGCGGCAGACATCGAGACGCACCTGCATCTCTGTCGCCCGGCGGATTGCTTTGTCGTTGGTGTAGTCAATGTCGCCCGCGGCAGCGATGGCCTTGACAAATTTTTCCTCGTCTTCGATCGCGGTGAGCCAGGCCGTCCGCATGCGGGCGACAGTTTGAAGAGAATCTTGGATCTTCACCAAGAAACCCTTCGCAGTATCTATTCTTTCGGGATCAATATTCATAGCATTCTTGAAAGCAGTTGTTACCGATTGCGGAGAACGGACAGGAGCATCGGGAGTCCATACCCGACAGCAAATTTCGAGCTGCCTGGCTTCGGCGCGTCCGGCAAATCCTTGACCGTATCGCGCATGCGCGCTTCAGGCTCTGGGAGTAATTGCAGAAATTGTTCCAGAGCGGTCCGCTCGGCGGCGCGGTTCCTCGCGAGGGATATCGAACGACTCAACGAGGAGGGAATCGATGTGGGGTATCGTATCGCGGGCATTGGCTCAACGGCCGCGAGCTTCAGGCCGGTTTTTTCACTCAGCTCCGCAGGGTTCACCCGGAAGCCGGCGGCTGCGGCTTTCACCGCGTGTTCCAAAATCGCACCTGCATCCCGCTTGGTTCTTGGAGCTAGCTGGAAGTATGCGAGAGCCGGTTGATCGTCGGACAAACCCAGGATGGCACGGTCAAATTGACGCTGGAAGATTTCAGATATCTCCACGGCCTCCGCTTGCGCGAGGATTTCGAAAGTGTTCTGGTGCGCAGCGCTCAGGCCGGTCCCGAGGCCGGTGGGCACCGCCAGCATCGTGAGTTTGCCAGCTGTGCCGGCGAGAACGAGCTGCTCATCCTGGTAGCTCAAGTGATCGCGGAATGGATTGATCCCGCGCGCACCGTCGCCCGCCGTTTGGATCTTCGCCCCCGAGGGAAGCGTGCCGCGCATGTCGCCGATCACAGCCTCGGCCATGGCCTGGTATTCGGCCTCCTTCCCCTGCGGAGTATTGGCGGGCATCTCGACGAATGCCGGCGGCACACCGTACACCTCGACGAATCCATCCCAGTCCTTCTGGGAAAGGTTCTTGCGCAGGAAGCAAACGAGCCCGATCTCATTGATCGGCGACTTCACTTCGCGTAGCAGGAAGTGCTTTGAATCAATTGCCTGTCCGCAAGAGGCCCGATCGCTGGCATCCGCGTGATAGCGCCACTCCCCGGTTTGAGGATCCCGCGACCAGTGCCATTGCTCCACGGGTTCGAGCCGGATCACATCTGAATGAGATGCCGCTCCTTCATAGTGCTTTTCCAAGTGGGAATACCCCCGGAATTCCGCAAGGGCAAGAAACGCAATCGCCTCACGCAGATTGGAAATTTTTTCGTATGCATCGCGGAGAATCCTCGCCTGGGTGTCCGCCTTCAGGGACTCGGCGCCGCTCACCTGCTTGATGTCCCAATCAAGTTTCTGGATCGCTCCAATGCGAAGCCGAAGCAAGCCGCGGAGGGTTGCGTCCCGCTTCTCAATGAATCGATAGGTCCATTGCAAGTCTGCAAACCTTCCGCGTTCTCCCTCCTCGAGAAATGCGACTGCCCGTCCAAGCGTGATCCCGCGGAGTGGGTTGTACTGGGCGCGCCAGCCAGCAGATGCAATTTTCCCCAGGCTCATGTTCAAACGACCCGTCGTTCGAGAATTCGCGCGATGTCCGAGGCGATTCCCTGGAGGGTTTCTTGGGGCATCGCTTCCAGATGCTGGTTGCGACTGGTGCTGCTCACGCGGCAAAGCATGAATCGATGGAACTCCTCCACTGAAACACGCAGCGTCTGACGCGTGTTGATGGAGCGGCCGAGATGGAAGGCTCCCAGAGTCCCGTCATGAATCAGGTTTGTGACGTGGTCTGGTGACACCCTGAGAACCCGCGCGATTTCACCGACGGTGAGTGTCTTCCGCCCAGGGAAACTGAGAATGCAATCGACGTTTTCGCTCATGGGGATTCCGGGGTCTGCCTGTGCATGGCGGCCATGGCGAAGACCGCATCCTGCTTGGTCGTTCGCATCAGCCCTTCGAGAGCCGAGATCCGCCCGGCGAGCTCGGCACGCTGGGCACGGCTCTTGGCGGTCGAGCCTATGATCGCATCGCCGTCATCCATGAGCTGGAGAATCTGATGCAGGACAACCAGGTTAGCTTTGACCCTCTTGAGTGAAACCTGCAGTGTGTTCATGCGACGTGCTGCAGCGGCGCTGCAGGGACAAAGAAACCGTGTTTCTCGAGGGTTTGCCGGCTGATGGTCGAGCCCTCGGGATGCCCCGGAATGTTCGCCGTGAGGTTCCACAGTTCGATCGAAGGGAAGACGCCAAAGCCGTCTTGGATGCCGTGGAAAACGGCGGGAGCGATGGGGCGCAAGTTCATGCCTCGCCCTCCGTTTCATGTGTTTCAAGAGAGCGGGGCTTGCACCAGTTGATAGTTGCGCCCAAGGCGATCTCGACCTTCGTTCTACCGCGCTTGGACTTATTTCCCCCGCAAGCGATGTTGTACACCGTGCGAATATTGAGTCCCGTGAGGCTTGCGAGGTCTTCGAATCGAAGGCCTCGGGACAAGAGCACCCGATGCAAAGGGGTGATCGAAAGTTCTCGTGCGCGGGCCGGGGCTTTTGCGATTGAAAGCTTTACACGAGAACTCATATTCTGGTGTTAACCACTACACATAAAAGATAGTGAATCAACACAAAAAAGATAGTTTGTCTCGAACATTTGCGCGTTCGCTTCGAGCGGCCAGAGGGGAAAGATCCCAAGCAGAATTTGCTAGGTATTTGGGAATCAAACACCAACAAACGTATCAACGATACGAAAATGGCCTAATTCCTGGAGGCGATACCCTACACGAAATCGCTCTCCGTATCGGTGTCACAATTGATGCGCTTTTGAGCGGCGCACAACCAAAGGAGCTTGATCAGATGCCACCCGCTGGACGATTCGACTCCTATGACATTTATACGCTAGGGTCTGTTGAAGTGATCCGTGTGTTTTGCCGACGAATGACAGCGGATCAGTTGTATCTAGTTTCGGAGGACGTGCTAAAGGATGAGACGTTGACGGATTCTTCGCGATGCTTTTGGGTAAAAATATTGATGCCCGAACTGTTGAAAGCCATCAAAGATGAGCTTGGTATTCCTAAAAGCGAGCAGGCCAAAGATACGTCAAAGGAGCAGAGTTCCTGAGCACCGGAAGCCTTGACGAAAGCGACAAAGAAGGGCACCCCGTGAGGAGTGCCCTCTTGCCACCCGGTGCCTGGATGCCGAAGCCCCCTGGCCGAACGTCCGAAACGCGGCTGATGCGCAGTTCGAAACCAACATCTTTGAAGAATGCCCGCAAGCCGATTTGGTCCTCCTCTATTATAATAGAGGAGGAATTCCGGGACTCGGACCTTGCGATCGCCGTGCGGGTCGATTGCATCGCGTCGGCCATCGCGGCCGTCCCGGACGTTAGCCTTAGGGGAGGAGCAATCCTCATCTTTTGACGCGGTGGCCATTTCTCTTTTGCACGGATGAAACTCGTCAGCGTCAGGGCCTCGCAATTTTCGTTGCCGGGAGTTTCGCTTGGAATGGCAGCGAGCTTGAAGAATTCTGAAACACTGGGTCTCCTTCGGGGTTGATTGGAGATGAAGCTACACGGCGGGCTTGCAGATTGAGGCGGGAGCGATTGTATCGGCTTGGCCATCGCGGCCGTCTTGGACGTTAGCCTTAGGGGAGGAGCAATCCTCATCTTTGACCGCGGTGACCACTTTGTCTTCGAGAGGATGATTTTTTGCGAGTGTCAGATTTTTCTCCGCCAAGGGAATGACGCTGCAAGGTGACTTCGATCAACCTGCAATTTTCGGCTTCTGACGGCGTCATCGATACGCCGGGGCGGACCATCTCGGGAAAGACCTGAGAGATGTAATTGCCTATGACTATCGATTGAAAGTGTCCCACGTCCCACCTTTTGTTTACGATGATCTTGTCACATTTTAAGGTGGGACACTTCTGTGAATATCAGCATTACCTGCTGCTAATTAGTTAGATACGCCGATCAGAAGTTTGTGAACATGTCCTACCTTAAAGTGGACAAGATCAAAAAAGGTGGGACAAGATCAACCTGAGAAGTGGCATTTAGATTGTCGCCTAAGTCGTTGATCCATGGGACAGTTCAGGATAATCCATGCTGGTGCGCTGATTTTCTGAAATGTGACAAAATCAACGTCAATCCTCAGCTGTGAATAACTTGTTGGTAAAAAACCCGTAAACGCAGCTCTCTTTCCTTGACCGAAGTGGCATAAAATGGGGAAATATGTGGCGAAGTGGAGGACGGTCGCCACTCCCCTATGTCCACCATTGGCACAACGTTTTACACCGGCCTGTTCAGGCATTCCCTCGACGAGAAGAATCGCGTTACGATTCCATCGCCGTGGAGAGCTGCGCATGCCGATGGGGACCAGTTCCTGGCGACGTGTCATCCGAATGGTTACATTGCGGTTCTGCCTCCGGCTGAAGTTGAAAAGCTTCGCGAGCGGGTTTCGGAGATTCGTCTCTCCGATACATCCGGCCAGGACTTTCTGGCGCGGTTCTTTTCGAAAACCCAGGCGGTCTCTTTCGATTCCCAGGGACGTGTGATGTTCAATGCCGATCTGCTCCGGCATGCCGGCATTGGCAGGGAGGCCGTGCTTACGGGCACGATGAACAAGTTTTTTGTGTACAGTCCGGAACGCTGGGCCCAGGTCGCGGAGCGCACGGGTGGCGAGTCCGAGCTCGATGTCATGCGCCGGGTGGGAATCTAGTCATGGCCCGCGACAATTTCAAATCCCTCCACCTCCTGCTGCAGGCAACGCAGCGGCCCGCCCATGCACAGCTTGCCGGCTGAACTGGACATCGAGCCGATGGCAAACGGTCACACGCCCGTCCTTCTCGCCGAGGTGCTGGACTTGCTCAGACCCCGCGCCGGCGGTCGCTACCTCGACTGCACGTTTGGTGGAGGAGGGCATGCGGCGGCGATACTCGACGCGGCGAAGGATGCCGCGGTCGTGGCGTTCGACCGCGATCCCTCCGCGCTGCCGCGGGCGCAGGAACTGGCGTCGCGCCATCCCGGGCGCCTGACATTCATCAACGACGACTTCGGATCGCTCACCGATCTGCGGCAGGCGGGTTTCGACGGGGCGCTCTTCGATCTCGGTGTGTCGTCGTATCAGCTCGACGATGCGGAGCGCGGATTTTCCTTTCGCACGGACGCACCGGCGGACATGCGCATGGACACGCGCAGCGGCGTTCCCGCGCACCGCTGGCTGGAAACGGCGACCGAGGAGATGCTTGTCCGCGCCGTGCGCGACCTTGGGGAGGAGGCGAACTGGCGCCGCGTCGTTCGCGCGCTGCTCGCCGCGCGCGGCACCGGACGTCTGGCGCGGACCGCGAGCCTCGCCGCGGTGATAGCGGAGGCGATTCCCGCACGGGAGCGCTTCGCGTCGCGCATCAACCCCGCGACCCGGACATTCCAGGGCATCCGCATCGCCGTGAACGACGAGCTTGGGGCGCTTGAACGCGCGCTGCCGGCGGCGTTTGAGCGGCTCGCGGCGGGCGGCGTGCTTGCGGTGATTTCCTTCCACTCCCTCGAGGACCGTCCGGTGAAGCGCTACTTCCGCCGCCTCTGCGGGCAGCCGGAGAGCGCCGACGACGGCAGGCCGCAGGACCTGCGCGACAAGGTCGCCGAGCCGCTGACGCGGCGGCCGGTCACGCCCTCGGAGGTGGAACTCGAGGCCAATCCCAGAAGCCGGTCCGCAAGACTGCGCGCCGTGAGAAAACTCAGCACCGCGTCACGCCACCACGCATCATGAACAAGTCCGAAAATCACGCCTTCATCAACCAGCTGCTCGTCTACACGCTCTGCATGATCTGCTTCAGCGGGGGCATCGGTCTCGGCACCGTCTGGCTGCGTCACCAAATTTCGGATACAGCGAACGTCGTCCGCCGCCTGGAGGCGCAGGTTGTCGAGACCGAGCGCAGGCTGGCCGACACGCACACCCAGGTGGCCCGCGAGGAGACTTTCGAGAATCTCGCGCGCCGCAACGCCGAATGGAAGCTGGGCCTTGCGGCGCCCGTGGAGGCGCAGGTCCGGCGGATCATCGGATCGCCCGAGCGCCGCCTGACGATACTGCGCAACCGCGATCTCTACAACCGTGACTCCGCCCCCTCCGGCGACCGGAAGGAAACCGCCGGGCCTGGAGGCGTGAATCGCTGAACCCATGGCGCGCGGGTTTGCCTCCAACTACCGGATCGTCCTCCTGGGCGCCGTCGTCACGGCGGCGTTCCTGGGGATCGCGATGCGGCTCGTCGACCTGCATGTGATCGACCGCGAGCGGCTGACACGCTATGTCGACAAGGCGCGCCGCCAGGTTGTCGTGGAGAAGGCCCGCCGCGGGGACATCCTTGATTCGCGCGGACAGATTCTCGCGACTTCGCGTCCGCTGATTGTGATCGGTGTGGATCCGCAGGTTGCGCGTCCGGAGGACGAGGCCCGGTGGCCCGACCTGGCGCGCCTGCTCAAGCTTCCCTATCCGCAGGTGGCGGCCGCATTCCGCACCAGGAACCGGGTGGTGTCCCGGCTGGCGGAGGTTGCCGCGCGTGCGGGTGGCGACGAGTATGGCGGCGACGCCACCGACGATCCCGAAGGCACGGAAGTTCGCTGGGTGAAACTGAGCGACACCGTCGACGAGCCGACCTACGACCGCATCATGGAGCTCGGCATCAAGGGTGTGTATGCCCCTCCGAAGAGCTACACGCGCGCCTATCCCAACAATGACCTGGCGGCCCATGTCATCGGCTTTGTGAACAAGGAGCATGTCGCCGTGCAGGGTGTCGAACGCTGGGCGGATTTCTACCTGCGCGGCCAGGACGGCTGGCGGGAATCCGAGAAGGACGGCAAGCGCCGTGAGCTTCCGCAGTTCCGTACGCGCGAGGTGCCCGCGGCCCAGGGGTACACGGTCGTGCTCTCTCTCGATTCCTTCGTCCAGCACCTGGCGGAGGAGGAGCTTGCGCACATCACGGCAAGCTACCACCCGATCAAGGCGACGATCATCGTGAGCGATGCGAACACCGGGTTCATCCTGGCGATGGCGAATTCGCCGACATTCAACCTGAATGAGTACAACAAGCTGTCCGGGGATGAATTGAAGTGCCTGCGCAACATCGCGGTGGCGGACATCCTCGAGCCCGGTTCGACGTTCAAGATCGTGGCGGCCTCCGGCGCGCTCAATGACCGGAAGGTCAACCTGACGCAGAGTTTCGACTGCAGCCTCGAGCGCATCGATTACCGCGGGAAGTCGCTGGACATGCCAGGCGAGGCGCATCGCTTTGATCATCCGCTGACGCTCTCCGAAATCGTCTCCCATTCATCAAACAAGGGGGCCGCCCAGCTTGGGATGCTCCTGGGCGAGCAGCGCATGTGGGAGTACGCAAGGGCGTTTGGATTCGGTGAGTACACCGGGTTTCCATCGCTCTATCCGGAGTCGCCCGGCATGCTGGCCAACTACACGAAGTGGCGGGGGACGGACATCACGCGCATTCCCATGGGGCATGGCATCGCGGCGACGCCCCTGCAGATCCACTATGCCATGGGTGTGATCGCGAGCGGCGGGGAACTGCTTCGCCCGCAGATCGTCCGCGAGGTGCGTGATGCACGCGGCGAGGTGCTTTACACGTTTGTGAAGTCGGTGCGTCGACGGGTGATAGAGGCGGGCACCGCGAAGACGGTTGCGCAGATGCTGCACCGGGTTACGCTTCCGGGTGAAGGCACCGCACAGGATGCAGCGATTCCCCAGTTTGAGGTCGCGGGGAAAACCGGAACGACGCAGAAACTCATCGACGGTCACTATTCCACGCAGCATCACATCGGTTCGTTCGTCGGGTTCTTCCCGGCGAGCCGGCCGGAGGTTGTCATTTCCGTCTTCGTCGACGACGGCCAGATGCCCCCCGGCAAGCTCAACTACGGCAGCGCGGTCGCCGTGCCCAGCTTCCGGCGCATCGGTGAAAAGCTCGCCCAGTATCTCCGGATCACGCCGGTTGCCGCCTCCCCCGTCCGGTCGTTGCTGGCCCTTGAAGGAGGTCATCGGTGATCGGCTATCTCACCCACAACCACGCCCTGATCCACGCGTTTCGTCCGCGCACCCCAGCGTTTGCGGGCAGGACGCGGCGGGAGTCGGGGATCGAAGGGCGAATCTTCAAAATGGCACCTCTATTATCCGAAGTCTTCGCGAATGAGACGGTCGTGGCTGCGCGCGGCGCGATGGACCGGCCCGTTTCCGGCCTGGCGATGGACAGCCGGCGCGTGGTGCCGGGTCAGGTGTTTTTTGCGCTCGCCGGGCAGCGCACCGATGGCACCCAGTTCGTGGACGAGGCCATCAACCGCGGCGCTGTCGCCGTGGTGACAACGCGGATTCCGGCCACGATTCCGTCCCGGGTGACGTTCATTCAAGTGAGCGACCCGAGGGCGACGCTGGCGAGGGTGTCCCAGGCGTACTACCGGTTTCCGGATCGCGACATGGAGGTGATCGGCGTCACGGGCACCAACGGGAAAACGACGGTGACGCACCTGATCAAGCACCTGCTTGAAGGTGAACGCCGGGTTGGAATGCTGGGCACGATCAACTATGATCTCGGCGGACGCACCGTTCCGTCGTTCAAGACGACGCCGGAATCTCTGGACATCTTTGGCATGCTGGCCCAGATGCGCGATGCGGGATGCCGCCAGGCGGTCATGGAGGTCAGCTCGCATGGCATCGACCAGAAACGCGTGCTGGGGCTTCAGTTTGGCGTCGCAGTCTTCACCAACCTCACGCGCGACCACCTGGATTATCACCAGACGCTGGAGGACTATTTTGATGTGAAGACCAGGTTGTTCACCGGCGTCGGCGGACCGGCGCCGCAGATTGCGGTTGTCAACCTGGACGATCCGCACGGGCGGACGCTGCTCGCGCGGATTCCGGCGGGCGTGCGCAGGATCACGTTCGGCGAGGACAGCCAGGCGGAGGTCCGCGCGGAGGAGGTCGTGCTCGATTTCCGCAGTTCCTCCTTCACGCTGGTCTGGCCGCGCGGCCGCGTGCGAGTGGAGTCGGGACTGATCGGCCGCTACAATGTCAGCAATCTGCTCGCCGCGGTTGCCACGGCCTGGGCCCTGGGGCGCGACCCTGCGGATCTGCTGCAGAGGATCCGCGGCTTCCGCGGTGTTCCGGGCCGCATGGAGCGCATCGACGAGGGGCAGGAGTTCAATGTCCTCGTGGACTATGCGCACACGGATGACGCCCTGCGCAATGCCCTGGGCATGCTTCGGGCGATCACCCCCGGACGCCTGCTTGTGGTGTTCGGCTGCGGAGGAAACCGCGATCGCACCAAGCGGCCCCTGATGGTGGAGGCCGTGCAGGCGTACGCCGACTTCTCATTTGCGACCGCCGACAATCCGCGCGGCGAGCCCCTGGCGCGGATCTTCGATGACATGAGGGCCGGCATGAAGTCGCCCGAGAAGATGGCGTGGATAGACGACCGCCGGCGTGCGATCAGCCTGGCGCTCGACATGGCCAAGCCGGGGGACAGCCTGCTCATCGCCGGGAAGGGCCATGAAAGCTACCAGGAGTTTGCGGACACGGTGATTCCCTTTGATGACCGGCAGGTCACGCGGGAACTCATCGGAATAAAGGCCATCAAGTAGCCGGGTTGGGAATCCTGAGCAACGCGCACACCGCCATGCCGACGTTCAACCCTGAGTTTCTCGCCCGTGTCACGGGTGGAAGCTGGACCCGGTTTCCGGAGGTCCCTCTCAGCGGGTTTGCGCACGACACCCGGCATCTGGCGCAAGGGCAGGTTTTTGTAGCCATCCGGACGGAGAAGCGCGACGGACATGAGTTCGTTCGCGACGCCATGCGGGCGGGTGCGTCCGCAGCAGTGGTGTCGCGCGGCGATCCGTCGCTTGAGCTTCCCCAACTGATCGTCCCGGAGACGGTGGATGCGTTTCAGTCGATTGCCCGCGAGCATCGCAGGGCGTTTCGCGGTCCGGTCGTCGGCATTTCCGGCAGCGCGGGGAAGACATCCACCAAGAACCTCCTCGCGGCGCTTCTCGGGGGAGAACCCGCTGTTCTGGCGACCGAGGGAAACCTCAACAACCACCTCGGTGTTCCTCTCACACTGACCCGGATCGATCCGGCGATTCACCGTTTTGCGGTGATCGAGGCGGGGATAAGCGGGGCGGGGGAGATGGCTCCGCTTGCGCGGATGATCGAGCCTGACATCGGCATCATCACACTGGTGGCCCCCGCGCATCTGGAGGCGCTGGGATCGCTCGCCAATGTTGCGCGCGAGAAGGCGGCGCTGCTGTCCGCGTCCGCCTTGGCGATCTTCAACCGATCGTGCCTTGAGTTCGCGGCATTTCGCGATCTGGCGGCGCCCGCGCTGGTGGTTGAGTCTGCGGAGGTGGTGCTTCCCGCCGGGCATGCCGGGGACGGGGTGTATTTCGCAATCTCCCACCGGGAGGATCTGACGTCGACGTCGATTGCAATGGGGGCGGTGCCGTCGCAGGTCTTCACCTTTCCGCGCGTGTCGGACGGCATGGCGCGCAATGCGGTGCTCGCGATCTGCGCGGCGCTCCGGCTTGGAATTGAACCGGAAAGGGTCCGCCAGCGGCTCAGGGCGTGGCACCCGGCGGCGATGCGCGGGGAGATCCGGCGCGAGGACAACCGCCTGGTCTATCTCGACTGCTACAATGCAAATCCGGCGTCCATGGCGGACGCGCTGGCGAACTTCTACCAGATTGCGCCGCCGGCGGATCCCCGCCTCCTGATCATCGGAGGCATGGAGGAACTCGGCGAGGACTCGCGACGCTATCACCGGGACCTCGGTCGCATGCTGCACCTGCGTCCGGGTGACTTCTGCTATGTGATAGGATCGGAGGCTGAGGCGGTCCGCATGGGTGCGATCGAGAGTGGGAATCGTTCTGAGCAGATGGCCATCGCCTCGTCGGTCGAGCCGATTGCGGCGCATGTGGCTGCGTTCAACGGATCCGTTTTTGTGAAGGGAAGCCGCCGCCACGCGCTCGAACGCGCGGTGTCGCTAGCGGCGCACTAGAGACATCATGCTGAGTTATCTTGCAGAATTCGAGTCCGAGTTCGGCCCCCTGCGCCTGCTGCGCTTCATCACGCTGCGCACGCTGCTTGCGGCCATGTTCGCGCTCGTCATTGGATTTGTGATCGGCCCCTGGCTGATCCGGCGCCTGAAGCGGCTGAAGTTCGGCCAACACTATGACGACGACCGCGTGGGCGATCTCGCCCATCGTTTTGACAAGAAGAACACGCCGACGATGGGCGGCCTGATGATATTCATCGCCGTGTTCGCCAGCACGGTGCTGTGCGCGGTGCCGAACGTCTGGGTGTGTGTGGCGCTGTTCGTCTTTGCGGCTCTGACGGCGGTCGGCTTCCGCGACGACTATCTCAAGGTCGTCCGCAGGAATCGGGACGGCATTTCCTCCAGGGAAAAGCTGGTGTGGCAGACGCTGGTGACCGCGATTGCGCTCGCCGTCCTGATCTGGCATCCGACGAGCGCGGCAAAGATCCGCGAGCTGTGGATTCCATTCGTCAAGTTCCCGGTGTTCGTCGGCATCCCGGTGATCGCCCTGTTTGTGCTGATGTTTCTCTGGGTGGTCGGATTTTCCAATGCGATCAATCTCACGGACGGCCTCGACGGCCTGGCGATCGGATGCACGATCACGGTGGCGCTGGTCTACGGCATCATGGCGTATGCGGCGGGCAATGCCCGGATCGCCGACTATCTGCTGATCAGTTTCGTGCCCGGCACGGGGGAGCTGGCTGTTATCTGTGGAGCGCTGGTGGGGGCGGGCATGGCCTTTCTCTGGTTCAATTCGCATCCCGCTGAGGTGTTCATGGGGGACACCGGCTCGCTGGCGCTGGGCGGGCTCATTGGCGTGGTCGCGTTCATGGTGCAGCAGCCGCTCACCCTCGCGATTGTCGGCGGTGTGTTTGTGATCGAGGCGGTGTCGGTGATGATCCAGGTGGGCGTGTTCAAGGCCACGAAGCGCTTCAGTGCGGCGGGGCAGGGCCGGCGCGTGTTTCTCATGGCACCGCTGCATCACCATTTTCAAAAGAAGGGCTGGCCGGAGACCAAGGTGGTCCTCCGGTTCTGGATCGTCTCGCTCTTTTGCGCGCTTGTTGGACTGGGAACGCTGAAACTCCGCTGACTGAGAACCGCCCGATGCTGACACCTCCGCCATTCCTGGTCCCCCTGCTCAAGAGCCCTGTCGCGGTTCTTGGCGGAGGTGTGAGCGGAAGCGGTGTCATGGAGCTTCTGGCGGCGCTCGGTGTGGAGGGCGTGCTCTATGATGAAAAAAAGGACTGCGCGGATTTCGGGGCCGTGCCCGCGGCCGCGCACCGCCTGGTCGTGCATTCACCCGGCTTCCGTCCGGACCATCGCTGGCTTGTTCGCGCCAGGAGCAGCGGCCTGGTCTGCCTCGGAGAGCTGGATTTTGCGTCGCTCTTCTGGCGCGGGTCGGTGATCGCAGTCACCGGGACCAACGGCAAGACGACGCTGACCGAATTCCTGACGCACGCCCTGCTGCTTGCCGGCAGGGATGCGAGCGCGACTGGAAACGTCGGCTTTCCCTTCTCCAGGCTTGTGGCGGAGCGCGGAGGCGGGGCGCCGGATTCCGTCGCGGTGTGTGAAGTCAGCTCGTTTCAGTCCGAAGCCTTCCAGGTGTTTCGCGCCGATGCGGCGATCTGGACAAATTTCGCTGAGGATCACCTGGAGCGGCATCCGGGTCTGCAGGCCTATTTCATGGCGAAGTGGCGGTTGTTTGAGCGCACGGTTGGCGGGGAGGTGTATGCGGGAACAAGCGTGCAATCGTGGGCTGCGCAATTCGGCCAGACGCTGCCGCACGGCGCCTGTGTGGCGACACTCGGCCAGCCCGGGGACGTGCTGCTGCGGCACACGGCGTTCGACGAATATCCTCAGCGGGAAAACTTCCTGCTGGCAGCGGCCTGGTGGCGCGGCGCCGGGCTGCGGGAAAACATACTCTATGCCGCCGCCCAGTCGTTCAGGATCGGCCCGCACCGGCTGGCGAAGGTCGCCGAGCGGTCGGGGGTCACCTGGTGGAACGACTCGAAGGCCACGAACTTTCATGCAACCGAGGCGGCTCTCGAGCAGTTTCGCTCCCCGGTCGTGATGATTCTCGGCGGCAAGGCCAAGGGGGGCGACATCGCGGGCTTTGCATGCAGGATCGCCCCCAAGGTCAAGCATGCTTTCCTGCTCGGTGAAACGGCTCCGGTTCTCGCCGAGGCCTTTCAAGGCTGCAATGTGCCCCACACGGTCGCCGAAAGCCTGAAGTCCTGCGTTTCCGGCGCCGTGCGACTGGCGGGGGCGGGCGACCAGGTCCTGCTGAGCCCCGGCTTCTCGAGTCTCGATCAGTTTCGCGGGTACGATGATCGCGGCAGCCAGTTCGAGAACCTCGTGAACAACCTGTGAATCTTTCCCTTTTTAGATAGCATCCCGATCCCATTCCAATCACATTTTTCCCAATGAAAATCCTGCACATTTTTGGTGCGGTCGTAGCAGTCCACCTCGCCGTGTTCCTCATCATCTTCGCGGTGCCCGGGTGCCGCACGACGGACAAGACCCGACAGGCTTCATCCGCCTCGTCGGAGAGCACATCAGCAGCGAGCGCAACGGCGGAAACGCCGCCTCTCGCGCCGGCCGCTGACGCGCCGGCTCCGGTCGGGGCCTACGCGGCGCCGGCGTCGGTGCGATTCAGTCCGACGCGCCCCGGGACGGCGGAAGCCGCGACGGTGGCGCCCCTGCAGCCGGCGAGCGCTGCGCCAAAGCCTCCCGCGACCTACGTGGTGACGCGCGGAGACAGCCTTTGGTCCATTGCGAAGAAACACGGCATGACGGCCGGCGAGCTGGCGGCGGCCAACAAACTCGGGTCGAATGCCTCGCTGCAGATCGGACAGAAGCTCACGATCCCCGCCGCGGCCTCCGCCAAGGGAGCGGACGCTTCTCCGGCGGGAGGGGACCAGACGGGGCCGACGCACGTCGTGAAGGGAGGAGAAACGCTTGGCCAGATTGCGCGGATGCATGGGACAACGGTCAACACGATCAAACGAATGAACGGGCTGAAGAACGACTTGGTCCGCCCAGGCAGGGTTCTGCTGCTTCCCGAGGGTTCGGTCAGCTCCATGGAAACCGCTGCCCCCGCCAAATCATCCTCTCCCAAGGTCGCTCGAGGCTCCAATCCCGTCAAACATGCGGTGCAGCCGAATGAAACGCTGGGTGCCATCGCGCGCCGCTATGGAATCACGGTGGGCGAACTCGTGACGGCAAACCACATTCAGGATCCATCCAGGATCCGTTTCGGCCAGGAGCTCATCATTCCTGGATGGAGTGCGCCGAAATCCGCTGCACCGCCGGTGGAGACGAAACCCGCGGCGGACGCGACTCCCTCTCCAATCGCTCCGACTGAACCCGCATCGCCGCTCACGCCCGTGACTGAACCTGCAGCGGAGGCTGGTTCGCAGATTCCGGTGATCAAGATTGAGGATCCCACTCGCACGGCGGGCGCCGAGGGTCCGCGGGCACCCTGACGTTCTTCTCCGGATCGATCCGAGTTCAAGCAGCAGCCTTCGATGCCGTCCCAGCCCCAAGCGCAGATCCAAGCACACGCCCGCAGCCATTCGGTCCTGAATCCGGCGACGCTGATCGTGATGTGCGCCATCGCGCTGATGTTTCTCGGGATCACGGTGCTTTTCAGTGCGAGTGTGTCCTTCGCGCAGGGGCCGTTCTACTATCTGCTCAAGCAGGTGGTGGGTGTTGGAATGGCCGCGGGGCTTTGCGTGCTTGTGAGCCGGATCGATCTGGAGCTGAGCCGGAGGTACGTCTGGGTCATTGGCGGGCTCGGCATCCTCGCGCTCCTGTTCGTTCTGGTGCCGGGCCTGGGCATTTCCGTAAAGGGCAGCCGACGCTGGCTCGGATTCGGCAGCTTTCGTGTGCAGGTCTCTGAGTTCGCCAAGCTGGCGATGGTCGTCTGCGTGTCCCACTACCTTGCGTCAAATCAGACGCGCATTTCCGAGTTTCGGCGGGGGTATCTTGTGCCGATTGTCATCGTCTGCTCGTTTGCCGGGCTGATTCTCCTCGAGCCGGACTTTGGCACTGCGGCGCTTACGGTCGCGGTCGGTCTTCTCCTGATGTTCCTGGCGGGAGCCCGCTGGGCGTACATCATCCCCACGGTTGTTGCGGCGGCGGCGGGGTTTGCCGTGATGGTGATGCACAATCCCAATCGCCTGCGCCGCTTCACGGCATTCCTGGATGTCGAGGGCAACAAGCAGGGCGGCACCTACCAGCTCTACCAGTCGCTCGCCGCCTTTGCCGTCGGAGGCACCGAAGGCGCGGGACTGGGCCAGGGGCGCCAGCAGATGAACTTCCTCCCGGAGGCGCACACGGATTTCGTGTTCGCCGTCGTCGGTGAGGAACTCGGCCTCTGGTTTACGCTCGGAGTGGTGGCGGTGTTTTTGATCCTGTTTGTCGCCGGACTGGTTCACCTGCGCCGTGCGCCGAATCTGTTTCAATACCTGCTGGTGGCCGGGGCTCTGCTCCTGATCACCCTTCAGGCCGTGATCAACCTGGGGGTTGTCACGGGGATTTTCCCCACAAAGGGGATGTCGCTGCCGTTCATCAGCGCGGGGCTTTCCAATCTCATGCTGATGGGGCTCCTGCTCGGCATCCTGACAAACACGCAACGATCCTGGGTCCGGCCCACCTGGGCGCGCGGATCCCGCGGATTGGAGGAGGTTGCATCTTGAGTCGGTTCCTCATTTCGTGCGGCGGAACCGGCGGGCACCTCTCACCCGGAATTGCGCTTGCCGAGGGACTGGTTGCGCGTGGCCACCGCGTGCGCCTTCTCATCAGCCAAAAGAAGGTCGACGCCCGTCTCATCGAAAAGTATGCGAACCTGGAATTCGAGCCCATCCCCGGCACCGGCTTCTCCTGGCGACCTGCGCAACTGGTGCGTTTCCTCTGGCAACAGTCGCGTGGATTCCTCAAGAGCCTGAGTCTGGTGCGTCGATTCAAGCCTGATACCGTCATCGGATTCGGCGGCTTTACTTCGGCAGCATTCATTGCCGCCGGAGCATTCACGGGACTTCCCGTGGTTCTGCACGAGG